>CAVKAP010000028.1:0-13916 GCA_963654445.1 Segatella copri | reverse complement strand
ATTCGTCGTGGAGATGCAGCTCCAATGGCTATTGTTGAATTCGTGAAGTAGATTTTTCTACTTCACTTTTTTTGAGGAGGAAATATGGTTTGTTTAAGTGTAGATGCTTTAATGAAAAAAATGAATGATCGAATATTGTTTCATGATGTGACCTTTTCTATTCAAGAGAAAGAAAAAATGGCATTGATTGGAACAAATGGTTCAGGGAAAAGTACATTATTGAAGATTCTTGCACAAAAGGAAACCGTGGATCAAGGCAACATTTTGATGAAAAAAGGCTGTACGATTCAATATCTAGCCCAAAATCCTTCTTTCTCAAAGGAAACCATTTGGCAAGAAATTAAGCAATACCAAAAGGAATGTGAAGATTATCAAGTTAAATCAATTTTAACGAAGCTTGGTTTAATGGATTTTGATCAAAGAATAGATACCTTATCTGGTGGCCAAAAGAAACGCTTAGCTTTAGCCATTGTTTTAATGGAAGATTGTGATTTATTGTTGTTGGATGAGCCCACCAATCATTTAGATGATGAAATGATTGAATGGTTAGAAAAGGTCTTAAAACAAAGGAATGGGGCTGTTCTCATGGTTACACATGATCGTTATTTTTTAGATTGCATAACGCAAAAAATCTTAGAAATCGATCAAGGATCTTTTTATTTTCACCAAGGAAATTATGAAACCTATTTAGAGAATAAACGCTTACGTCAAGAATTAGATCTTCAAAAACAAAAGAAGATGAATGCTCTATATAAAAAGGAATTGGAATGGGTACGTGCAGGTGTACAAGCTCGTTCAACGAAACAACAAGCGCGTTTAGATCGTTTTGAACAGTTACGTAATCAACGATTTAAAAAGAATGAAAAGAGCTTGGAATTAAATGCTATTTCATCTCGCTTAGGGAAGAAAACCATTGAATGGGAGAATCTATCCATGTCCTATGGAGATCGAGTTTTATTTGAAGATTTTTCCTATCGTTTAAATCGACATGATCGAATTGGAATTATTGGGCACAATGGATGTGGAAAAACCACCTTACTCAATATTTTAGCTGGCCAACAAAAACCATGCTCTGGAAGCTTACGCTATGGAGAAACGGTTTCGATTGGGTATTTCCGTCAAGGGGATGAGATGGTAGATTTATCATTAAGAGCCATTGATTATATTCGTGAAGTAGCTGAAGTCATTCAATATGGCAAACAAAGCTTAACAGCTTCACAAATGATGGAGCGCTTCCTTTTTCCGAAACAAATGCATTATATGCCTTTATCGCGTCTATCCGGTGGAGAAAGAAGACGGCTTTATCTTTGCCGTGTATTAATGCAGGCACCTAATATTCTTTTGTTTGATGAGCCAACCAATGATTTGGATTTATTAACCCTTGAAGTTCTAGAGGATTATTTAGATGATTTTCAAGGTGCTATTTTAACCGTGAGTCATGATCGTTATTTTTTAGATCGAGTCTGTGATAAGGTCTTTGTGCTTCAAGAAGATCATAGCTGGAAGGAATACAATGGGGGATATAGTGATTATCTTTTAAAGAAGGAAAAAGCCAGTCAAGAGGTTTCTATAAAGAAACAACGTATTAAAACGAGGAGTACATTATCTTACTTAGAAAAAAAAGAATTGGAAAATCTACCTTCACAAATGGATGCTCTTCAAAAGGAATTAGAACAAATTGATCAAGCCATGCAGACGGTGCTGGATGATTATGATGCTTTAAATACATATTCGATGCAACGACAAGAGATAGAAGAACAGTTGGAAGAAAAAACGATGCGTTGGATGGAGTTGGAAGAGAAGATGGAGCAAAATCTATGATTTGGAAAAAGAATAGCTTTGTTTTTTTGATTGCGATGCTTTGTTGCTCATTATGGGCAAGTGCTGCTCCCTTTATTAAAAAAGGCTATGTGCTCTTTTCAATATCAGCATCAGATACGCCTTCTATTCTTGTTTTTGCAGGACTCCGATTTGTTCTTGCAGGGCTATTTGTATTAATGGCGGATCGTTTGATTCATCATAAAGAGAAAAAAGAAAACGTCTCTTTTCGACATGTTTGTGTGCTTGCATGCTTTCAAACAGCCGGACAATATTTTTTATATTATGTAGGACTCGCTCATACCAGTGGGGTCAATGGTTCAATCATTTGTGGAATGGGATCGTTTTTTGCACTCTTGTTGGCTTGTTATGTATTTAAGAGTGAAAAGATGACCGTTGCGAAATTAAGTGGTGTTCTCTTAGGTTTTTGTGGGATTGTATGGATGAATCTCGGAGGTGCCATAGGTGGATCTTGGTTTGGAAATGGTTTAGTGATTGCCAGTCAAATATCAAGTGCTTTATCCACATGTTTTATCAATCGATTTACCCAAAAAGAAGATCCGGTTCGCTTAAGTGGAAGTCAATTTTGTTTAGGTGGATTGGTTTTAATTTTGATTGGACTTCTACAAGGTGGACAGTTGCCACACGGTGCTTTCTTAAGCTATTTTGTGATTGTGTATCTAGCTTGCGTTTCAGCTATTGCCTATACCCTATGGAGCTTACTTTTAGCCCATAATCCAGTCAGTCGTATTGGAATCTTTAATACGACCATTCCTATTCTTGGTGTCTTCTTATCGGCTTTTATTCTTAATGAATATCAACAAGCCTTTACAATGCGAACGATGATTGCTTTAATTTTGGTGTCTACAGGCATTGTTGTTCTAACAAAATCAAAAACGGTGAAGGAATAATCCTCACCGTTTTTTTACTAATCTTTAAAGGTTAATACACGAACAATACCATCGATTTCTTTAACTTTTGTCAAAGCTTCAGCACTTGGCTCATTCGCAAAATCTAACATTGTAACAGCTATTTCATTACGAGATTTATTAACCATGTTTTCAATGTTATTTTCATCCGCAAAGCTATCCGTAATGCGATGAATCATTTTTGGTTTATTTTCATGAATGATCACAACGCGATGGTTTCCATTCCATTCCATGGAAATACGAGGTAAGTTCACAGAGTTTTCAATGTTTCCATGCTCTAAGTATTCCATGACTTCTCTTGCCGCATTGATTGCACAATTCTCTTCACTTTCAGCAGTAGATGCCCCTAAGTGTGGGATTGGAATACAATGTGGATGTGCAGCTAATTTAGGTGTAGGGAAATCGGTAACATAAATACCAACCTTACCTGAATCTAAGGCTTCAAGCATATCTTCTTCATTGACTAGGCCACCACGAGCAAGGTTGATGATTTTTACACCATCCTTCATTTTAGAAATGGCATCTTTATTGATGGTATTCATCGTTTCTGGTGTTTGTGGGATATGGATCGTGATAAAGTCTGCATTCTTATAAACACCATCCATTTCCTTTTCATGCTTGACCCAACGAGATAAGCTCCATGCTGCATCAACCGTCATATATGGATCGTATCCATTGACTTGCATATCAAATTTAATGGCAGCATTGGCAACACGACGTCCAATGGCACCACCAACACCAATAATACCTAAGGTTTTACCAGCTAATTCATGTCCAGCATATTGTTTCTTTTGTTTTTCCATATCTTTGGCAAGATTTGGATTATCTGTTTGTGTTTTTGCCCATTCAATCGCATGATAGATATCACGACTGGCCAATAACATAGCTGCAAAGACCAATTCCTTTACAGCATTTGCATTGGCTCCAGGTGTATTAAATACAGCAATCCCTTTCTTTGTACAGGTTTCAATGTCAATATTGTTAACACCGGCACCTGCACGCGCAATGGCTTTCAATTGATCTTGGTAAGTGAGATCATGAAGATTGGCACTACGAACAACAATGGCATCTTCGTTTTCAATGTCATCTCCTACTTCATAATTTTCATTGAATTGATCTAATCCGACTTGAGCAATATTATTATAGAGTTTAATTTTATACATCTTTATGCATTCTCCTGTTCAAATTTTTTCATGAAGTCGATTAAATATTCAACGGCTTCAAGTGTACATGCGTTGTAAATACTTGCACGCATTCCACCAACGGTACGATGACCTTTGATGTTGACAATGTTTGCTTCTTTGGCTTGTGCGACAAATTTCTTATCAAGATCTTCATCTCCAGTAACAAATGGAACATTCATATAAGAACGATCTTCTTTGGCTACATTGTTTTTATACAATTTTGATTGATCAATGTAATCGTATAATAATTGAGCTTTTTTATGGTTGATTTTCGCCATTTCATCTAATCCACCGATGACTTCTTCTAGCCATTGACAGGTTAAACCAACCATATAGATTCCCCAAGTTGGTGGGGTATTAAACATAGATCCTTTTTCGGCATGAACCTTATAAGATAACATGCTTGGAAGCTTATCTTGATCTGCACGATCTAAAAGCTCTTTTTTAATAATTACAATCGTTACACCAGCAGGCCCCATATTTTTTTGTGCGCCTGCAAAAATTAAATCGTATTTGCTGACATCAACAGGTTCACTACAAATACAGCTTGATAAGTCAGCTACCAATAGCTTTCCTTCGTGTGGAGGTAATTCTTTATATTTGGTTCCATAAATTGTGTTATTTTCACAAATATAGACGTAATCACTATCTTCTGATAAATCCTCTTGTTTGATTTTTGGAATATAAGTGAAGGTTGCTTCTTCACTGGATGCAACGACATTGCATTCTCCAACTTTTTTTGTTTCTTTAATGGCTTTCTTTGTCCATTGACCGGTATTGATGATATCTGCTTTTTTCTTCATTAAGTTTAAAGGGACCATTAAGAATTGTAGAGATCCACCACCTTGAAGGAATAAAACATCATATTCATCTGGGATATTCATCAAGCGACGTAAACGTGCTTTGGTTGTATCTATAATATCTTGGAATTCTTTGGAACGATGCGACATTTCCATAACGGACATACCTGATCCGTGATAATCCAACATTTCTTCTTGTGCTTTTTGTAAAACCCATTCTGGGATCGCAGCAGGACCTGCTGCAAAGTTATAAACTCTTGTCATTTTCTTGTTCCTTTCGTGACTCGACCTTTATTATACAAGTTTGAAAAGAGAATGCAAGAGAAATGTTCATAAATTAGAATCATATGTCTACGAATTAGAAACATCAAATGTATGGGATTTCAATTCTTCTTTATAAAAATATGATATAATCTGCTTATGAACAAACTAATTAGAAACTGGTCCTTACTTTTTTTGTGTTTATGTCTGATTGGCTATGGTTGTAATCGGATGTTTCCAAGTGAAACCATGGTGAAAGAGAAGAAAGTAAGCAAAACCGAAACAAAAGAAAAAACCAAAGCTTCCTTTACTTTTATGGGGGTAGGGGACAATTTATTGCATGATGTGATTTTCCATAATAACGATTTGTCTTTAAAGGATATTGATTATAACGATATTTATACCAATATGAAAAAGTATACAAAGGAAGACATCAATTATATTAATTATGAAACAATTTGTGCTGGAACGGAGAATGGCTTAGATCTTGGAGGCTATCCTTCTTTTAATGGACCAACAGCCTTTAATGATGCAGTAGCAAATGCTGGCTTTAATTGGTTCAGCTTATGTAGTAACCATACCTATGATCGTGGAACGACCGGTGTTTTGACAGAATTAGAGTATTTGAAGGAGCATGAACCCAATGTCACGATTACAGGGGCTTATGCGAGTCAAAAAGAGGCCAATACACCAACAGTAATTAATGTGAATGGCATTAAGGTTGGATTGGCTAGCTATGCCTATGGCTTTGAATCAGAACCAAGTAATGATTCAGATACAGAATGGATGGTTAATAAAATCAGTGAAGATAAGATTCGAAGTGATATGAAAAAGCTTAATAAGGTGAGTGATGTTCAAATCGTATCGATGCATTGGGGAACGGAATATCAAACGACACCCGATGATGACCAAGAGAAATACGCCAAATTATTGAATGAATTAGGTGTTGAGGTTATTATCGGAACCCATCCTCATGTCATTGAACCGGTGGAATGGATTCATAGCAAGAAGCAGGATACCTTATGTTATTATTCTTTGGGAAATTTAATCAGTGCGCAAAATGCAACGGAAAATATGATTGGTGGTATGGCACGCTTTAAATGTACCTATGATTTTAAAAAGAAGAAAGCAACCATCAGCAAGGCTGAATTTCTTCCAACCATTACATATTATGATTCGAATTTTAACAATTATGCTCTCTATACCATTAAAGAATGGACAGACAAGCAAGCTGAAACCCATGAAGTAACTGTTACAGAAGGTGGGGACATGACCAAAAAGACTATTCAAGATTATGTAAAAGAAGTAATGAAAGATGTAAAAGGAGTAAAGGTTATATTAAAATGACAAATCGAAAAGTAATTGTTGATCATCGAAAGGTTCGCCATGAATATACCTTATTTGAGCGTTTTGAAGCGGGATTAGAATTGAAGGGTACAGAGATTAAAAGCATTCGTTTAGGAAAGGTACAATTACGCGATAGCTATATTAGTATTCGAAACGGACAAGCTTATATTAAGGGGATGCATATATCCCCTTATGAATTTGGAAATCGTTTTAATCATGATGAGACTCGTGATCGTCGTTTATTATTGCATAAAAATGAAATTTTAAAGTTGGATCAAGCAGCCCGTATAAAAGGCTATACAGTTGTACCTGTTTGCCTTTATTTATCGAAAGGTTTAGCAAAGCTTGAAATTGCTTTGGCAAAGGGAAAAAACTTACATGATAAACGGGAATCAAACAAAGCACGCGATGCGCAGAGGGAGATTCAAAAAGCCTTGAAAAATCGATACTAGGATGATATACTTTAGCATCCTGGGGGTGTTATTTGGTATTCGATGAGTAAATGTTTGGATAGAACCACAGTCGCGAAGGTACGCGTAATAACCAATTTAAATTAATTGCTAAAACTAAATTAGCTAACATCTTTGGTGCAAACCAAAGCATGGCTTTTGCTGCTTAATTAAAGTCTACGTTTGACTCGCAGCCCGTTAATTGATCTTTGATCTCTTTGTCAATTAAGTGTGATAAAACTAAGAGACTAAGAAAAAGTAGAGATTCGATACTTTTTACGAAAATTTTAGAATCAAATCAATGATGAGCTGTTTCCATCCAACTCCATTGATTATAAAGATGGAAAAAGCTGTAAACGTTTTATCGTGGGACTTTGCTTAGACAGGAGTTCGACTCTCCTCACCTCCACCAATAGCCTATTTAGCCTTTATATAAAGGCTTTTTTGTTTTCGTGATGTATTTTTGATGTATTTCTTTAAAAAGACAAAGAAAAAAACCTTCCATAGGAAGGCTCTAATCAAAAATGGTGGGGACGGTGGGACTTGAACCCACACGGGAATTAACTCCCAACGGATTTTAAGTCCGTTGCGTCTACCAATTCCGCCACGACCCCATTTGCATGAGGACTAGTATTAACTAGTGCTTTTTTATTCTACCTTATTTTTATAAAAAAACAAGTCTTTTTTTAAATTTCTTCAATAAAAAATCGATATGCCAGTTCCGTATGGTAAAATAGAAGCAGAAAGAAGGTGTAATTCTATGTATTACAAAGTCATTGGTGACTCAGATAATCCGATTGTTAACATTTATTTAAATCAAGGGGAACAAGTAAAAATTGAAAATGGAGCAATGGTTTATTTGCAAAATGTAAGTATTGAAGGAAAGACCAATAGCAAGTCAAAAGGAATTGGTGGCTTCATGCGTGCAGCTGCTCGTTCAGTTGTAAGTGGTGAAAGTGTATTTATTACTTACGCAAAAGGTGAAAAGGATAATAGTGTGATTGGAATCGCTCCATCGATTCCTGGAAAGGTTTATGCTCTTGAATTAAATAGAAATAAACAATATCGTTTAAATACAGGTGCCTTTTTAGCAAGTGATTTTACAGTTGATTATGTAATGAAAAAACAAGAGATTGGAAAAGCCTTATTTGCCGGAACGGGTGGACTTTTTGTGATGGAAACCGAAGGAGAAGGAACAATTTTAGTGAATGCCTTTGGCGATATTCTTGAATTGGAGGTAAGCCCAGATCGACCGCTTGTGATTGATAATGAACATGTGGTTGCATGGGATGCTTCATTGGATTATAAGATTCGTGTTGCAAGTGGTACGATTGGCTTTACGACTGGAGAAGGTCTTGTCAATGAATTCCATGGACAAGGAAAGGTTCTTATTCAAACAAGAAATATTCATAATTTAGCTGATCGAATTCGTCCATATATTCCTTCAAGCAATTAAATAGAAAATAGGGCATAACCAATGTACGGTTAGCCCTTTTTTAAAGCGATTTTCCTTTTCTTTTTTACTATATTTTGTATAATAGAATGACTAGGGGAAAAAACAAAAGAATTGATTTTGTTTATAAAAAAGGTGGGTAAAGAATGATTCAAACAAAAACAAAAAAGAAAATACGCTTAACAGCAATACTTGTAATTCTTTTTATTTTGATAATGTTGGGATTTTTAATGTATCGTATTTCCAATCAATCAAAATGGGTGAATACTTCATTGACTTATGAATTAGGGGAAAAGGTGAAAATCAAAGATACAGATGTTCTAAATAAATCGGATTCAAGCTTTACAATTGATACATCTTCTATTGATCAAAATAAAGTAGGTGCTTATGTAGCGAAGGCTTCAATTCAAACCGTAAAAGGAAAACAAATACGAAATATTGAAGTGTCAATTAAAGATACAACTGCTCCAAAATTTACGGAAGCACCAAAGGTGATTAAAGTGAATTATGGGGACAGTGACTATAACTTTCAAAATAAGTTTAAAGCAAGCGATTTATCAAAAGTAAATATTTCAATCAATAAACAAAAGGTGGATTTTAATACACCAGGGAAATATAAGGCAACCGTTCGTGCAGAGGATGTGTATGGAAATGTTACGAAAAAAACATTTACGGTTGTAGTTCGTGATTATAACGATTATGTGTATGAACAAGAGGATGAGGATGTACAGGAGTCTCAAAATGATTCTTCTTCCTATACGCAACAAGTGCCAAATCAACAAACGACACAATCCAATGAAGATACAAGTTCTTCTTCCTCAAATACACAAATTTCACCAGATAATTATGATACCTCACAATATGCAAACCAAGCGAATCAAGGTTTCCATATTGGAGAATCGGTATAATAGAAGTTGAATTTTCAGCTTCTTTTTTTTGTGACTTCTCATTTGTCTGACTAATTTTTTGAGTTGTATGCTGTATTAGTGTAAGATAGAAGCATGAGTAAAAAAGAAAATTTATCGCAACGTATCGCCCAACAAATTAAAACGATGATTCAAGAAGGAACGTTTCAGGTTGGGCAAAAGCTTCCAAATGAAAATGCATTGTCTAGCCAATTGGGTGTAAGTCGAGCAACCTTACGTGAAGCGATTCATATTTTAGTTTCAGAAGGTTTACTTCATGTAGAACGAGGAAATGGGACCTTTGTATCCAGTCAAATGATGATTAAAACCGATTCATACATGGATGTAAATGCTATGAAGGTGACTTTAAGAGACTTATATGAAGCGCGAATGATTATTGAACCAGAAGCTGCAGTCTTAGCTTGTCAACGAGCAAGTCAGGAAGAAATTGATTATATTTTAAAAGCAGGAGAAGCGGTTCAAAGGTTGATTTTAAAAGATCCAACAGCACCAGAAAGAATAGCGAGTGAAACGGAATTTCATTCTTCAATTGTCAGAGCATGCCACAATGAGTTTTTAAGCCAATTTACGCCAATTATTAAAGAAACCGTTGAAAAAACCTTTGCTCTGAATACCAATCTTGAGATTATTGCTGAAGACGCCTATAAAGAACATATTATGATTATGGACTTTTTAAAGCGTAGAGATGCACAAGCATTAAAGAGTGCTGTGACCATTCATTTACATCATGCATTAATAAATGAAGATATTTCAATTAATAATTGACAGTACAGAAGAGTTGTTTTACAATTGTCATACAACAAGTCAAACAGTTGTATGACAACTGATAAGGAGGAAATAAAATGGCTGAAGCACGTATTTTTTATGAAAGTGATTGTAATTTATCTTATTTAGATGGAAAGAAAATTGCAATTATTGGATATGGATCACAAGGACATGCACATGCATTAAACTTAAAAGAATCAGGATGCGATGTAATTGTTGGTTTATATGAAGGAAGTCGTTCTTGGAAAAAAGCAGAAGAACAAGGATTTGAAGTATTTACAGCTGGAGAAGCTGCAAAACAAGCAGACATCATTATGATCTTAATCAATGATGAAAAACAAGCAGACTTATATAAAGCAGAAATCGAACCAAATTTGGAAGCTGGAAACATGTTAATGTTTGCGCATGGATTTAACATTCATTATGGATGTATCGTTCCACCAAAGGATGTTGACGTAACAATGATTGCTCCTAAAGCACCAGGACATACTGTACGTAGTGAATATCAAGAAGGAAAAGGAACTCCTTGTTTAATTGCTGTTGAACAAGATGCAACTGGACATGCATGGGATATCGCATTAGCTTATGGTGCTGGTATCGGTGGAGCACGTGCTGGTTTATTGGAAACGACTTATCGTACAGAAACTGAAACGGACTTATTCGGTGAACAAGCTGTATTATGTGGTGGTGTTTGTGCATTGATGCAAGCAGGTTTCGAAACATTAACAGAAGCAGGATATGATCCACGTAATGCTTATTTCGAATGTATCCATGAAATGAAATTAATCGTTGACTTAATTTATCAATCAGGTTTCGCAGGAATGCGTTATTCAATTTCAAATACAGCTGAATACGGTGATTACATTACTGGACCAAAAATCGTTACAGAAGATACAAAGAAAGCAATGAAAGAAATCTTATCTGATATTCAAGATGGTACTTTCGCAAAAGACTTCTTAACAGATATGTCAAGTGCTGGTCGTCAAGTTCACTTCAAAGCTTTACGTAAATTAGCTAGTGAACATCCAAGTGAAAAAGTCGGAGAAGAAATCCGTAAATTATATTCTTGGAATGATGAATCAGGTAAATTAATCAACAACTAATTTATAAATTTAATCGATAATATGAACTGTGCTGGTGGAGATTTGCTAGCACAGTTTTTTTATGTAAGAATCGTAAAATACAAAAGTTCTTGAAATAATCAACATTATAGGATTTACTCTAAGTAAGAACATATAAAACATCGAATATTTGAGTTTATATATGATAATAAGCTTAAATGAATGAAATGTTTAAATGTGAAATGCAAGCTTGGTATTAATGTGAGGAGAAATAAATTATGATGATTGGCGTAGAAATGTATCTAGAGCTGTTAAAAGATGCGCCTTACCAGGATTTGATTAAAGAACGAGACAAACTCATACGATTTATTCGAAAATTTGAAAAAGAGGGAAATCAACTCGTTGATGAAAAGGAAGGGTATTTTCCCAATGAATTTTCTCATCCATGCCCAGAAGCAAAATATCAAATGTATTTATTATACTTGTCTGCGCTTTGTATCTATATGCGAAATATCTATTCTCATAATTTTGTTTTTGGAAATGAAAGCCTATTTGATGAAAAATAAAGATACTATGTTTATTGAGTCGAAGAGGATAGAAATGGATTAGAGGGGAAATTATATAATGGTTTTTACAGTAGATGAAGAAAAAAAGAGAACTTGGAACCATGGATGGTGGAAGCGATGGTTTCAGGGGAGGGTTCTACTTACCTTATTTTTAATTGGTATTCTAAGCTTTGTTCTCATGCTTCCTAGATATATTAAAGATACTATGATTTGGTGGGAGAACATTCGTGCATTAATTGACAAAGAGTTTGAAATCTGACAAATATGAGGATAGAGATTCGCTAGCACAGTATTTTTGTCTTATCTAAGAATCGCAAAAAATAAAATTTTTGAGTTACTTGAAATTACAGATTATCGATGAAATCAGTGAAAATTAATATAGGTTTGTTTGAAAAGAATTGATTTTTCACTTTTTTCTTTCATATGCTCTTTTTTCTCAAAATTCATATCCACAGCTATTTTATCCTCAAAATGATAAAAATGAGGTCGAATTTAGCGATTTTAGAACTACTTAATCCAACCCTGTGGTATTTACTATCTCTCAATGGAAATTACTTTTTCTTTTAAAGTTAGATAATTTTTTATTTTACGTTTCTTCCACTTTTTATTCGATTAATGTAAAATTGTCTTAAGGTAGGATTTATGTATAGATTTCAAATACGTTTAGCAGATGTTGTGATTGAGATTCAGTCCGTCTACGATCAAGTTTATCAAATGTGCAAAGATTATCTTTGTCAAGAATCTCAAGCTGATTTTCAAATTATAAGTAAGCAAGAAGATATTGAAAAAGAATCTGCTTATAATTCATATGGAAACCAAGTATCTGATGCATATCGAGAAACTTTATCCATATATCGAAGGATTAGTGAAGAAATTCTCACTTATTCTTGTTTTTTAATGCATGGATCCGTTGTGTCTGTCAATGATTTTGGTTTTATGTTATGCGCAAGTAGTGGAGTGGGGAAAACAACGCGTTCAAATCTATTTGTAGATCAAATTAAAGATGCTTATATTGTCAATGGAGATAAACCGCTTATAAAGGTGAATCAAAAAGAAATTTTAGCATGCGGAACTCCATGGTCAGGAAAAGAAAACCAACATAAAAATACTTGTGTTCCATTGCGTGCTATTCTATTGTTAGAAAGAAGTTCGAAGACTTTTCTCAAACCCCTTTCTTTTTCTAAGGCATTTATTCCTTTGTTAAAACAATGTTATCTTCCAAAGGATGAAATTTTATCAAAACAAACCTTAGAACTTTTTGCACAGCTTTCGCAAGTAAAAATCTATCAATATGGATCTTATTTAGAGGATAGTGATATGGAAAAAATCTATCAACAATTAAAGCATGATACAATAATTACGAGGTGATAAGAATGAAATTAAAATATACATTTGAAATTATGGAAATTGATGATCAATTAATGGCTGTACCAGTAGGAGAGAATGCGGACGAATTACATGGAATTGTTCGATTGAATAAAACAGGCTCTTTTATTTTTGAATGCCTAAAAGAAGATATAAGTGAAGAAGAAATTGTTGAGAAGTTAAGTGAAAAATACGATTCAAGCTTAGATGAAGTGAAAGAAGATGTTCGTTCTTATCTTAGTCAATTGAAAGAAGCAGGTCTTATAGAATAAGATGCAAATTATTAAAGAAGCAAACAAGCGTGTATTAAAGTTATGGACGAAGTCCAAAAAAAAGGATACAAGCTATCGTTGGATGCATTATCTTTTGAAAAGAGAAATCGAGGATGAATATTATCTATATAATATTGTGACAAGTGAATTGATTTTATTAGATAAAAAAGAAAAAGAAAGCTTAACGAATTTTTCGGATTCTTCTTTAATGGAAGAATTAATTGAAAAACATTTTCTAGTTCCACTTGATTTTGATGAGAAAAAAGTCGTTGATCAAATACGTAAAGTGATGATTATGATGAATAAAGAAAAAGATATTCTAGGCTATACCATTCTTCCAACAACCCATTGCAATGCCCGTTGTTTTTATTGCTATGAAATCGATTTTGAACATGTGCAGATGACTAAAGAAACAGCACATAGAGCTGTGGAGTATATTATTGAGCACAGTCATGGAAAAAAAGTGTCCATTGGATGGTTTGGAGGAGAACCTTTAGTTGGGGTTCAAAGGATTTCGCAAATTGCTCGTGAATTAAATGAAAACAAAATATCTTTTCGTTCACATATGATTAGTAACGGAGCTTTATTTACGGAAGATCTTATTCAAGAAGCCAAAGAAAATTGGCATTTAAACAATGTTCAAATTACTATTGATGGAACTGAAAAAATCTATAATGTAGTAAAAGCCTATATCGGTTTAAAAGGAAGTCCTTACCAAAT
>CAVKAP010000027.1:0-12562 GCA_963654445.1 Segatella copri | reverse complement strand
CTTGTATCTACTTGAGTCCATTCTCTTTGATTACGTTCTGATACCAATAGAAGGAGTCCTTTTTTAAACGCTTCAAAGAGCCTGTACCATCATCGTGTTTATCGACATAAACCATGCCATAACGTTTGGCCATTTCACCGGTTGAAGCGGAAACAACATCAATCCAGCCCCAAGGTGTATAGCCCATTAAATCAACACCATCTTCAACAGCTTGTTCCATTGCACGAATATGCTCCTTTAAGTATTCAATACGATAGGTATCATGGATGGAACCATCCTCTTCAACTTGGTCACTTGCTCCTAATCCATTTTCAACAACCATCAATGGAATTTGATAACGCGAATACAATTCGTTCAAGCTATAGCGAAGACCATCTGGATCAATTTGCCATCCCCATTCACTGGCTTTTAAGTAAGGATTTTTTACACCACCTAACATATTACCGCCAGTTTGTTCATTTCCTCCCTTTGAAGTCACGCAATTTGAGCAATAATAGCTGAAGGTATAATAATCCACTTTTCCATTCAATAGGATTTCATCATCACCTTCTTCTTTATGAATGTGAATATTATTTTCTTTAAAGAAACGATTTGTCCAATATGGATAAGCACCACGAACTTGAATATCACTGGTAAACCAATTGACCTTCTGCATTTCCTTTTGACATTCAACCACATCCTTTGGATCACAGCTTAATGGATACATGGTCGCAAAGATATTCATACTTCCCATTTTAAATTGAGGATAGTGATCATGTGCATATTTGACTGCTTTTGCACTTGCGAGTAATTGGTGATGTAAGGCTTGATAGCGTGTAGATGGTTCAACCTTGGCATCGGTAAATACCCCTTCATAACCTTGAACCGTTCCTAAAGATAAAACGGCTCCCATCGGTGCTGTACCGGCATTGATTTCATTAAAGGTCAACCAATATTTTACCTTGTCCTTATATCTTTCAAAGATGACTTTACAATAATTCATATAGTAATCAATGCAATCTCTTGAGGCCCAGCCATTGATTTGATCGACTAGGGCATAGGGCATTTCATAATGTGAAATGGTTATCATGGGTTCAATCTCATATTTTTTTAATTCATCAAAGACCTTGTCATAAAATTCTAAGCCTGCTTCATTGGCTTCCGCTTCCATGCCGGTTGGGAAAATACGGGTCCAGTTGATGGACATACGGAACACCTTAAAGCCCATTTCATGCGCTAAGGCAATATCCTCTTTGTAGTGATGATAGAAATCGGTCGCTTCATGACTTGGATATAAGGTTCCTTCTTCAATGGTTTTCGTAATGCGTTTTGGTTCTGTTTTCGTTCCATTTGTACAATGATCCGATACAGATTCCCCCTTTCCATCTACATTCCAAGCACCTTCATATTGATTGGCAGCCGTTGCGCCACCCCATAAAAAATCTTTTTTTAACATCGTTTTTCCTTTCTAGATTGCGGTTTGAATCAAACAATCGCCACAATTCACTTCTTTTTCTTCTGTTTCAACAATATCTACATAATCCTTTGAATTCGTTACAATCACTGGTGTCGTTACTGGATGCCCTGCTGCTTTAATCGCATCGATATCAAATTCCAACAAGAGATCTCCCTTTTTCACTCGATCTCCTTGTTCCTTTTTCGCATCAAAGCCTTTTCCATCCATGGATACGGTATCCATTCCTACATGAATTAGGATTTCGGCTCCTTTATCCGTTGTTAGACCAATCGCATGCTTGGTTGGAAAGAAGGTTGTGATGACACCATCCGCTGGAGCATAGACCTTTCCAACACTAGGCTCAATCGCAATCCCTTGACCCATTGCACCACTTGAGAAGACTTCATCCTTTACGTCCTTTAAAGAAACGATTTGTCCTTTGATTGGAGCAACAATTTCTTCCGAAGCCTTGTTTCCTTCAACTACCTTTGTTTCTTCTTTGACATCATCCTTATAGAAGATCATCTCTAAGATAAATCCAGCAACAATGCAGCATAGAGATACGATAATACCTACAATCATTGGTTGTAGATTATGTGTATCTGGACTGATGAATTCCGTATAGGCAAAGATTCCCATACCAGCCATTTGATAATCACGCACACCAAGAACACATAGAATAGCACCCGCAATACCCGATACGATACAGGTTCTTAAGAATGGTGCTTTCTTTGGAAGGGTAATTCCGTAGATTGCTGGTTCAGTTACTCCGGCAATACCTGAAATAATCGAAGGAGGACACAATTGTTTGAGCTTTTGATCCTTGGTCTTCAACATAATTCCTAAACAAGCACCCGTTTGCGCAAATGTCGTTCCTAACATAGCGGTAAAGATTACTTCACCAATCAATAAGCCTTGAGAATTCACTAAGGTTAAATTTGAAATGGCAATTGGAATTAAAGCCCAATGTAAGCCAAACATTACTAATATTTGCCAGAAGAATCCAACCAACAATCCCATTAAAATTGGACTGAAATCATTAATTGCTTGGAAGATCATTCCTAAAACATTCGATACAACCGAAGTAATTGGACCAATCACCAAAAAGGTCAAGCATACTGTAACAACAACTGTAATTAGAGGAACAGTAAACATTTTAATGGTATCGGGAATATATTTCTTAAACTTACGTTCAAACCATGCCGCAAAGGCAATTGCACAAATGATTGGTAAGACGGTACTTGTATAGTTTGACGTTGAAGGGGCAATGACTGGAATACCAAATAATGTTGAAATATCATAGGTTCCATTATTCAACATATAAGGTGAAACCAAAGCTAAACCAATAATCAAACCTTCCATTTCTGGCAATTTAAATTTCTTTGAGGCCGTATACCCTAAAATAACCGGTAAGAAATAGAAGGCAGCATCCCCAATTCCATAAAGAATATTGTAGGTACCTCCCGATCCATTGACAACATTCAAGGTTGCCAACAAGGTCATGACACCTTTTAAAATACCGCAGGCACAAAAGACACCAAGGAAGTGTGAAAAAACACCTGTAATAATTGAAACGAATTTATTGAATAGGTTTTGTTTTTCCTCTGGTTTTTCCTCATCCGAAGCTTGAAGCTTATCTTGAAGATGCCCTACCGAAACAACCGCATCAAAGACATCCCCTACATGATTTCCAATAACGACCATGTATTGTCCCCCAGATTGGACGACCGTTACGATTCCATCGGTTGATTTTAAAACGTCCGTATTTGCCTTGGATTCATCCTTTAAATAGAAACGAAGTCTTGTGACACAATGGGTGATTGAATCGATATTATCTTTTCCACCCACATTTTGAATAATAATTCTCGCTAATCCATCATATTTGCTTGCCATGATGAATGTCCTCTCTTTCTTCTAACTTGTTTAAACATGTAACCGGTTGCACAAGTACTTTAACATCTTGTTTAAACAAGTTCAAGTGGTTTTTTAAAACTTGTTTAAACATCTATAAAGTCTTATAATAAGAGCCGAGGTGAACTATGCCAAAGTCAATATATGAAGATATCTTTCATGATTTAAAACAAAAAATTGAATCTGGAAAGTTTGAAGGAATCCTTCCTTCGGAAAACGAATTAATTAAAGTTTATAATTGCTCCAGAAATACGATTCGAAGAGCCATATCCCTTCTCTCAGAAATTGGGTATACCCAACCCATCCATGGAAAAGGAGTCCATATCATCTATTCTTCTATGGCCTTTAGTCAAAAATATTATGATTTAAGTACGATTTCTGGTTTAAGCCAAGCCGCGACTAAGCATGGCTTTAAAGTAGAAAATAAAGTGATTACTTTTTCTGAAATGAGAGTAGATGAAATGTTATCGAAGAAAATAGGATTAGAAGAGGGCTGTGAAATCTATTTCTTTCAACGCTTGCGCTATGTCGATGGAATCGCCAAAATGCTTGATATCTCTTTTATTCGAAAAGAGTTTGTCCCTGGTTTAAATGAAAAGATCCTTGAGGGCTCACTTTTTGAATACATGGAAAAAAGTGGAACAACCATACAAACGGTCAAACGCAATGTCACCATTGAAAGAACCACCAAACAGGATGAAAAATATTTAGATTTAGACGGGTACAATAGCTTAGCCATCATTTCGAGCTATGTATACAACGATCAAGGAATTCAAATGGAATTCACAGAGAGTCGAAATCGCCCTGATTTATTTGCGTTTCAAACCATTGCGAGTCGAAATTAATCGAATAGAAAAGACAAAAGACGATGCCTTGCCAACATCGTCTTTTGTTTGTTTTTATATTTAGGGAGAGAGAAATATATGAAGTATCATTCATATCTTTGACCTATTTCTTAGGTCACTTATAGAGTACAGAAATATTATCTTATTTTTTCCATAAAACTATGTGAAAACATGTGAGTTTTCTTCATAATATGTCAGATTATGGGTGAAAAACTTTCTTAAAATTTTATACGCCTTAAAATCGCCAGAAGCACATATTTCAAGAAATACAACTCTTGAAATGAATTTTTTTCCAAGTATATTTAAACATGTCTTAGCAAACAATAGTTGCACCTTCAACTATTTATATATAATTTAAGGAGGAATAGGATGAATGTAATTAAAAGAAGTGGAGAAGAGGTTGAATTTAACCTTGAAAAAATCTTCCACGCCATCGAAAAAGCCAATCTAGCAACCCTACACACACCAATGAGCCAAGAGGATATCAAAGAAGTAGCTCAACGTGTCGAAGAGCTTGTAGAAGAAATGAAGCGTAGCGCAAACGTTGAAGAAATCCAGGATTTAGTTGAAACTGAATTAATGAATAAAAAGTTCTTTGCGGTTGCCCACAACTACATCACTTATCGCTATGAACGCGCCTTAGTTCGTAAGGCCAATTCAACCGACAAACAAATCATGAGTCTGTTGGAGCGTCAAAACGAAGAAGTGAAACAAGAAAATTCAAACAAAAACCCTTTAGTCAACAGTGTTCAACGTGACTATATGGCCGGCGAGGTCTCAAAGGATATCACTAAACGTTTTTTATTGCCAAGTGATATTATGGAAGCCCATGAACAAGGAATCATTCACTTCCATGATTCCGATTATTTTGCTCAACACATGCATAATTGTTGTTTAGTAAACCTTGAAGATATGCTTCAAAATGGAACGGTTATTTCGGAAACCGGAATTGATAAGCCACATAGCTTTGCGACTGCTTGTAATATCGCAACGCAAATCATTGCTCAGGTTGCCAGCAGTCAATATGGTGGACAATCGATTACCCTTTCGCATTTAGCACCTTTTGTCCAAATATCCCGTGAAAAAGCACGTAAAGAAGTGGCTGAAGAGTTTAAAACCGCTCAAATTGATGTAACAGAAGAAAAAGTTAAAGAAATTGCTGAAATGCGTGTTCGTCGTGAAATCGAAAAGGGGGTTCAAACCATTCAATACCAAGTCATTACATTAATGACAACCAATGGCCAGGCTCCATTTGTGACTGTTTTTATGTATTTAAATGAAGTACCTGAAGGCCAAACGCGTGATGATTTAGCTGTCATTATTGAAGAAATGTTAAAACAACGTATCAATGGTGTTAAAAATGAAAAGGGTGTATTTATTACACCAGCTTTCCCTAAATTGATTTATTGTCTAGAAGAAAATAACATTGAACCAGACAGCAAGTATTATTATCTTACAAAGCTTGCAGCACAATGTACCGCAAAGCGCATGGTTCCTGATTACATCTCTGAAAAGATCATGAAGGAATTAAAGGGTGGCGATGTCTATCCATGTATGGGATGTCGTTCCTTCTTAACACCTGATCCTGAAAACCATAAATACTATGGACGCTTTAACCAAGGTGTTGTTACATTAAACCTTGTGGATGTCGCTTGTTCATCCAAAAAGGATATGAACAAATTCTGGGAAATTTTAGATGAACGTCTAGAGCTTTGTGGAAAGGCCTTGATGTGCCGTCATGAACGTCTATTAGGTACCCCTAGTGATGTGGCACCAATTCTTTGGCAAAACGGTGCCTTGGCTCGTTTGAAAAAAGGCGAACCAATCGATAAGCTTTTATACAATAATTATTCAACCATTTCTTTAGGCTATGCCGGCTTATGTGAGATGGTCTACTATATGTTAGGTGTAACGCATACCAATCCAAAGGGTGAAGAATTCGGTCTAAAGGTTATGCAACGCTTAAATGATTGGTGTGAAGAAAAAAGAGCACAAACCAATATTTCATTTAGCTTATATGGTACCCCAATGGAATCAACGACCTATAAATTTGCCCGTTGTCTACAAGATCGTTTTGGCAAAATTAAAGGCGTTACCGATAAGAATTACATCACCAATAGCTACCACGTGCATGTAACCGAAGAAATCAATGCCTTTGATAAACTCACCTTGGAATCTAAATTCCAAAAGCTATCACCAGGTGGAGCCATCAGCTATGTTGAGGTTCCAAATATGGAAAACAACATCGATGCCGTTCTTGCCGTTATGAAGCACATTTACAACAATATTATGTACGCAGAATTAAATACCAAGAGTGATTATTGTCAAGAATGCGGCTATTCTGGTGAAATCCAAATTGTAGAGGATGAACACCATAAATTAATTTGGAAGTGTCCAAATTGCGGAAATACCGATCAAGAAAAAATGAATGTAGCACGTCGTACCTGTGGTTATATCGGAACACAGTTCTGGAACCAAGGTCGAACACAAGAAATCAAAGAACGTGTGTTACACTTATAGTAAAATAAAAGATGAGTTTTTCTCATCTTTTGTCTTATATATGGAGGAAATCATGTATTACGGAACAATAAAAAAATACGATGTTGCCAATGGGCAAGGCGTTCGAATCAGTCTATTTGTATCCGGTTGTACCAATCATTGTTTTCAATGCTTTCAACCAGAAACCTGGGATTTTTCTTATGGACAACCTTATACAAAGGAGACCGAAGAGAAGATTCTTTCTTTTTTAAACAATGATTTTATTTCCGGTCTTTCTTTATTAGGAGGAGACCCTTTTGAATTTTCAAATCAAAGAGAGCTTGTAAAGCTATGCCAGAAGGTAAAGGAACAATTTCCAGAAAAAGATATCTGGGCTTGGACCGGCTTTCTTCTTGATCAAGATTTATTAGAGGGTGGAAAACGTCATTGTGAAATAACAGATGAGTTTTTATCCTATATTGATGTTTTAGTTGATGGTCCTTTTGTTCAAGAAAAAAAGAACATTCAGCTCGCCTTTCGAGGCAGTGAAAATCAACGTGTCATCGATTTAAAAAAATCCTTATCACAAAAGGAAATCATTCTTTATTTGCCGTAAAAAAAGACATAGTTTCCTATGTCAATCATTCAGCAATCACTGTAACATCTTTAGCTTGTGGTCCACGGTCACTTTCGATTAATTCGTAAGTGACTTTTTGTCCTTCTTCTAATGTTTTGTAGCCCTCTGAATTAATGGATGAAAAATGCACAAAAATATCTTTTCCTTCTTCATTTTTAATGAATCCATATCCCTTTTCTGCATTAAACCATTTTACTGTACCAGTCATTTTGGCACCTCCTCGCTATCGCCGATTTCTACCGAAATTATACCATTTTTATAGCCAAAAACAATAAAATGTTCATAAAATTCAAACAATAAAGCGATTTCATAGTTTTTCTTACTGGATATTTTTACACGTGGGCTATACCAATCTCATAAATTAATTCGAATTTTAATATTTTCAAGCTAGTGATTTTGTTCATAAATAACCTCCTCAATGGATTCAAATGGAACCTCTTCAAATAGATGTTCCAATTCTTTTTCCACATCAAGAGCAATCGCAATTTTACTTAGTGATCGTAAGGAAATCTCTCCGCTTTGTTCAAATCGTTTGATTGAACCTAAGCTCACACCAGATCTTTTAGAAAGGTCTTTTTGTGATATTTTTCTTCTTTTACGCAAACGTTTGATTTTATCGGCAATTTCATTATTGATTTCTATCCAGGTTTTTTGTTCTAAGTCTATCATGCTAATATATCAGCTCTTTTTGTCGATTTTAACAAGTTTTAGCTAATATATTAGTCTTAATATCTTTTAAAAAAGGCAAGGATTTCTGTCCTTGCCTATTCTTCTGGTTGATACCCTGCTTCTTTAATTGCTTCGAAGGCTTTTTTACGATCTCCTGTAAAGGAAGCGGTTTTACTGTCTAAATCCACCTTCACATTGGAAATACCTTCTGTTTTTTCCAAGGCTTCCGTTACATGTGCAACACAATGCTTGCACATCATATCCGGTACCTTAATTTCTTCTTTTTTTCCAAATAAACTCATTGTCTCTTCCTCTCTTTCAATTTCACTTGGAATATAGCCTGCATCTACAATCGCTTGTTTAATGGCTATCTTACTTGTTTTTTCATCCATTGTAATGAATGCCGTTGCACAATCTAATTGAACCTGTACATCCTTTATACCAGCTACCTTACGGATCGCATGATCAACGGTGGCACAACAATGATTACACATCATACCTTCAATCGGAACCTTCACTTTTATTGTTGGTCTTTTTTCAACAACTATTGGTTCATTTGTTCGAACCTCTTCTTTTATTTCTCGCGGATGAAAGAAGGAGAGTCGCCATGCATTGCTACAAACAAATACACTGGATAAAGACATTGCTGCTGCTCCATACATTGGTGACATCGTCCATCCGGTTAAAGGTTCTAGAATTCCCATAGCCAACGGAATTCCAATCACATTATAAAAGAAGGCCCAAAATAAATTTTGTTTGATGTTTCGAATCACCGCACTTGATAATTCAATGGCCGTATTGACATCCAACAAACTGTTTTTCATTAAAACGACTTCTGCTGAATCCATCGCAATATCGGTTCCTTGTCCAATCGCAATTCCGATATCTGCTCTAACCAAAGCCGGTGCATCATTAATCCCATCACCAACCATTGCTACAAATCGTCCTTGACTTTCAAGACGTCTTATTTCTTTTTCCTTATCCGTTGGTAAAACCTCACTAATGACTTCATCAATTGCAAGATTTCTAGCCATCGCTTGGGCTGTACGTTGATTATCCCCCGTTAACATAACCACATGAATCCCTTTGTTTTTAAAGGCTTGAATGGCTTTTTTCGAGGTATCCCGAATGGTATCGGCTACCGCAATGATTCCAATGATTTGACCTTCACACGCAAAGAACATTGGTGTTTTTCCTTGTTCTGCTAGTCTTTCACTATCCTCTTTTATTTGAGAAGAAATTTTTATTCCTTTTTCTTCCATCAAACGTTGATTTCCAGCATAATAGATTTTTTGATCAAACTGAGCACAAATACCTTTTCCTGGCAGATCTTCAAATGCTTCGAGTTCCCTTGTCTTACCAAAAGAGCTTTCCACAATCGCTTGGGCTAAAGGATGTTGGCTCGCTCTTTCTAAATTCGCTGCCAATTCGATAAATGCATCCTTCTCCATAGAATAGGATAAAACATCCTGTACGGTTGGTTTTCCTGAAGTAATGGTTCCTGTTTTATCTAAGACAATTGTATCAATCTTATGTAGATTTTCTAAGCTTTGTGCATTCTTTAACAGAATGCCATATTTCGCTGCCTTTTCAGTTCCCACCATAATAGCCATTGGCGTAGCCAATCCTAGTGCACAAGGACAAGAAATAACTAAGACACTAATCGCATTATTTAAAGCTGTTTGAAAGTTTGCACCAACAAACAACCACCCAATAAAGGTAAACAAAGAAATTCCCATCACAACTGGAACAAAAAAGCCAGCTACACGATCAGCAATTCGAGCAATTTCAGCCTTTGAGGTCCCTGCTTCATCCACTAAACGAACAATTTGGGCAAGGGTTGTATCATCTCCGACCTTTTCTGCAATAAATTGAAAGGATCCATTTTTATTCATACTCGCTGAAAGAACAGAATCCCCTGCCTGTTTTTCCACCGGGATACTTTCCCCCGTTAGAGCACTTTGATCCACATAACCAAGTCCAGAGATCACCTTTCCATCGACCGGAATGCGTTGTCCTGGCTTCATTACTACAACATCTCCCTTTTGGACCTGGTCACTCGAAATAGAAAGCTCTTTGCCATCACGAAGCACAATCGCATTTTTTGGTGTTAGATCCATCAATTGACCTAAGGCATCTCCTGTTTTCGCTTTCGATTTCGATTCCAAATATTTCCCAATGGAAACCAAGGTTACAATCATGGCTGCTGAATCAAAATACAGAGCATGGGCTGCCATATGAGCTTTTTCCATATTTCCATACCCAATCGTTTGTGCCATAATAAAGGTCATCGCAATCGCATAGAAATAAGAAGCCAAAGATCCTATCGCAACTAAACTATCCATATTAGGTGCACGATGAATTAACCCGTTCCATCCATCAATATAGAAATGTTTTTGAATCAACATAATGATTGAGGCCAAAATAAATTGGACCAAGGTATTAACCATCATATTTTCCATACCGGATAAACAAGAAGGTAAAGGCCAATTCATCATTTCAGCCATCGCAATATACATTAAAGGAATCATCAATAAAACCGAAAGAATCAAACGATGCTTAGACTCTTTTCTCTCTTTTTCTATTCGTTCCTGTCTTTGATTCCATTCCTTTCGTAAGCTGTTTTCTTCTTTTTTCTCTATCTTGCTTGAAGCACCATACCCAATTTTTTCAACCGAAGAAATAATCTCTTGAGCTGATAATTGATTCGGATCATAATCAACCTTCATCGAATTCCCCAATAAGGAAACATCAACCGAATTGACACCTTCAAGCTTTTGAACTGCTTTTGTGACATTGGCCTGACAAGCTGCACAGCTCATCCCTGTCACAATAAAATTCTCTATCATTTCTTCACCTACTTCAATTTCTTTACAAGCTCCATCACATCCGCCATGATGGTTTCATCTCCTTTTTTTATATCTTCCGTTACACAGGTCTCTAGGTGTCTTTGAAGCAAAGAATAACCAAAAGACTGTAAGGCTTTTTCAACCGCTGCAACTTGAATTAAAATATCCCCACAATAGCGATTTTCTTCAATCATTTTTTCAATTCCATTCATTTGTCCAACAATGCGATGAAGGCGATTCTTTAATTGTTTGATCTCTTTTTCATCTCTTGGAACAAAATCATGTTGGTGACAGCACGACATACGAACTCCTCCTATACAGCCTTGAATATATACCCTACTAGGGTATATTGTCAATTCAAAAGAAAACGAACAGATTTCTGTTCGCCAAAATTATTTCTTTAAATGTAAGGTATGCTTTAAAACCGTAGAACAAGCTAAGTCACCTAATACATTGACACAGGTTGCTCCCATATCACATAAAGTATTGATTGAAATATAGACACCTAAAACCTGCGAAGTAGGTAAGCCTGCAATCGGGCATAAAGCTGCAAAGGCTGCAATTGCACCACCTGGTACACCTGGTGTACCAATACTCAACAAGACATTACAAGCCAATACGGTAATCATCGTACCAACGGATAAATCAATATTTAATGCTGAGGCAAAGAAGGTAATCATAAAAGACATTAAAATGGATACCGCATCCATATTAATCGTAGCCCCTAAAGGAAGTGTAAGTGAAGTAATCTCTTCTGGAATACCAATTTTTTCGGTTGCACATTTCATTGAAATTGGAATGGTTGCACTACTTGAACAAGTTCCAAAGGCATTTAAACCAGCGGGTGCAACATCCTTAAAGAATTGAATTGGATTGTATTTTCCAATGAACTTAACCATTCCACCATAAATAAGGAAGGCATAAACATAAAAGGTTACATAGAGTGCAATTAATACCTGTGCTAATTGAATCATCGTTGAAAGACCATTGGCATGCATAACCGTTGCGATACACGCAAAGACACCAAGTGGTGTAACATACATGATTTTACTGATAATAAAGATAGAAATTTCATAAACCGAATCACAAAGCTTAATAAATGGATCGGCTTTTTCTTTTACAGCTAAACAAGCTAAACCAATAATCACCGCAAAAGCCAATACCTGAAGCATATTTCCTGTTGAGAAAGCTTCAAATGGATTGGAAGGAATAATATTTTCTAAAGTATCCAATAAACCATTAAAAGTCGCTGCTTCAACCTTCGTATTCGTTGCCACAATATGCGCACCTTGTCCTAAATGTAAGATACGTGGTAAGACAAGTCCCAAGCCAGAAGCTAAAGCCGTTGTTCCACAATACCACAAGATCGCATGTAAACCAATCTTTCCTGTTTTCGCAATATCACCAATTCCAATGATTCCCATCACTAAGCTTGTAAAGACAAGTGGGAAGATCATCATTTTTAAAGCAGACATATAAATCGTTGCGATTACCGTTAAAACGGTATTTAACCATTCCGGCATAACCACACCGATAATAACACCAAGCACTAAGCCAACAAAGATACCAAGTGTTATGTTAAAACCTTTTTTCTTCATATTTCAATCTCCTAACTCGAATATTGTAGCATAAACGATATCTATGCTCAAAGTAACGTTTATTTCACAAGAAAAAAGATAGAGCTGTCTTCAACTCTATCCTTCAATATCCTTTGTGATAATTAAATCAACGCCTGTTT
>CAVKAP010000026.1:0-14493 GCA_963654445.1 Segatella copri | reverse complement strand
CAATAGTTGGCGTTATTTATATTGTGCATATGATTCGTAGTCGAAGTGATTCATAACATCAATAAAAGAAGGACCTGATTCTAAGGATTGGGTCTTATTTTTTTGTTTATTTTATGCAAATCCAAAGTTGTACTTTTGAATTGCATAGAAATATATGGAAATACTTATGCAAATCCAAAGGTACACTTTCGATTTGCATAAAAAAGAATTTTAGACATCATCAAAAGATATATTCGTTTACTCAATTGATGTGATCTGATGATCAAAAAATTCAAGTGAAATTATTAATTCCATTTTTTCAATGTATAAAATGATTGAAAAAAGTATGGTATGTGGTAGAATTAATTCGACCAAAGATGGAGAAAAAAAGAAGGATTGTAAATATCCTTTTTTTTAAGAAGATTGGAGGATCGATTCTATGAATCAATATTCTTTGTTGAAAATGAGTGATTTATCCAATGAAGATATTTTTAGTATTCTTCACGATGCTAAACTTTTTAATAATTCTTATAAAGATTGGCAATTGCCAATGCAAAACGCATTGGTTGCTAATCTTTTTTTTGAAGCATCAACAAGAACGCACTTTTCCTTTGAAAGTGCGCAACTTCAATTAGGATGTAAGATTGCTGATTTTAATGCAGGCACTTCAAGTGTCACAAAGGGAGAAACTCTATATGATACAGTGAAGACCTTTGAAATGATTGGATATAAATGCGTTGTCATTCGTCATAGTAAGGATGCGTATTTTGATGAATTAAAGGATATTCAAATTCCGATTGTTAATGCAGGTGATGGAAAAGGAAATCATCCAAGTCAATGCTTGTTGGATTTACTAACCTTGTATAATGAATTTGGAACCTTATCTGGCTTAAAAATTTTGATTACGGGAGATATTTTACATTCACGGGTAGCTGCAAGTAATAAAGAGGCCTTAGAACGTTTAGGCTCACAGGTTTTATTTGCGGGTCCGGAAGAATGGGCACGCGAAGGCTATCCAACCATTGATTTCGATCAAGGAATTGAATGGGCCGATGTTGTGATGATGCTTCGTATTCAAAAGGAAAGAGGGGCTAGCCTTAGTGGCATGTCCGATGCCGAATACTTAGAGAAGTATGGTCTAACCAAGAAAAGATATGAGAAGATGCAAGAGCATGCAATCATTTGTCATCCAGCACCAGTGAATCGTGGTGTTGAAATTGACAGTGATTTAGTCGAAGCGGATAAGAGTCGTATTTTTGAACAAATGCATAATGGTATGCTGGTACGTAAAGCGATTATGAAAAGAGCCTTTGGTTTTGCTCCATTTGAGGAGGGACGAAAATGAAAGTGATTAAAAATGGTCAGGTGTTAACACCATCTGGTCTAAAAAAAGTAGATATTCAATATGAAGAGGATCAAATCATCGCAATTGGAGAAAATCTAAGTGGAGATGAAGTGATTGATGCTTCAGGGAAAACGGTTTTACCTGGTTTAGTGGATGTTCATGTTCATTTGCGTGAGCCTGGACATGCGGAAAAAGAAACGATTGCCACTGGATCAAAAGCGGCAGCACATGGAGGCTTTACTTCGATCTTTGCGATGCCAAATGTAATTCCTTATCCAGATGATTGCGAGACAATGGAAAAATATTTAGGCTTAATTGAAAAGGAATCCGTTGTTCGAACCTATCCATATTCAACCATTACGACTGAGGAAGCGGGTAAGGAAGTTGTTAATATGCATGACATGGCCCAATTCACACGTTATTTTAGTGATGATGGGGTTGGTATTCCAGATGATGAAGTCATGGCTGAGGCAATGAGAAAGGCCAAGGAAGAAAATGTCATTATTGCGATGCATACCGAAGATATGACGTATCGTAAACCCAATGCATCGGTTCATGATAGCTTAGTCAATCGAAATCGAGGCTATATTGGGATTCCAAGCGCTTGTGAAGCGGAGCCTTTAAAGCGTGATTTGGATTTGGCCTGTGAAATTGGTAATATTTATCATGCTTGTCATATTTCATGTATTGAAAGTCTTCAATATTTGAAGGAAGCGAAAGAAAAAGGTGGAAATATCAGTGCGGAAGTAACTGCTCATCACTTATTATTAGAGGATGAGGATGTAGAAGGTCCAATGTTTAAGATGAATCCACCGCTACGAACACATGCTGATCGCATGGCATTAATTGAAGGACTTGAGGATGGAACACTCGATTTTATTGCCAATGATCATGCGCCACATACGATGGAAGAAAAGAGTCGATCAATGGAAAAGGCACCGTTTGGGATTGTTTCCCTAGAAACGAGCTTTCCACTCTTATATACCGAATTTGTTGTAAAAGAAAAACGATGGACCCTTGATCAGTTAGTAAATTGGATGTCAACAAAACCAGCTGAACGCTTTGGAATTCAAGCTGGAAAGATAAAAGAAGGATATTTACCAGACTTTACGATTGTTGATTTAGATGCTCGCTACACAATTGATGCTTCACAATTTGAATCGATGGGTAAGAACACCCCATTTAATGGATGGGAAGTTCAAGGTAAAATTTGTGAAACCATTGTTGGTGGCTTAAGTGTATGGAAAGGATAAAAGTGATGGAACGATTATTAATATTAGAAGATGGAAGCGTATATAAAGGAAAAGCTTTCGGAAGTGATAACTTTCAAATGGGAGAGTTGGTCTTCAATACCTCAATGACAGGATATCAAGAAATTTTAACCGATAATTCCTATTGTGGACAAATTGTCATGATGACCTATCCTTGGATTGGAAACTATGGAATTAATAGTGATGATAATGAAAGTATGATTCCTGCTGTGTTTGGATTTGTAGTTCGTGATTACAACGAGGTTCCAAGCAATTGGCGTAGCCAACAAAATTTGGATGAATATTTAAAACAAGTGAATATTCCAGGAATCTATGGTGTCGATACACGTGCAATCACTTTGAAGATTCGTCAAGCTGGAACGATGAAAGCGATTTTGGCAAATGCTGATGCTGATATTGATGCAGTTGTAGCGGATTTAAAAGCAAAGGATTACTTGCATGATCAAGTAAAACGTGTTTCAACAACGAAGATCTTCCCTATCCCAAATAGTGGAAAACGTGTTGTTTTAATGGACTTTGGGGCAAAATTAGGAATCGTTCGTGAATTATCAAAAAGAGATTGTGACTTAATTGTTGTGCCTTATGATACTCCAGCGGATGTAATCTTAGGCTATAACCCAGATGGTGTTATGTTATCCAATGGACCTGGAAATCCAGAGGATGTTCAAATTGCGATTGAAACCATTCGTCAATTGATTGGTAAAACCTGTATCTTTGGAATTTGTTTGGGACACCAATTGATTTCATTGGCTTGTGGAGCAAAAACCTATAAATTGAAATTTGGTCATCGTGGAGCCAATCATCCGGTTGTGAATTTAGCGAATGGATCGGTTGAAATTACCAGTCAAAACCATGGCTTTGCGGTCGATATCGATAGCTTGAAGGATACCGATTTAGTAATGACCCATCAAGCCTTAAATGATAAATCCTGTGAAGGGGTTCGTCATACCAAATATCCAGTTTTCTCGGTGCAATATCACCCAGAGGCTTCAGCTGGACCACAAGATAGTAATTACTTATTTGATGAATTTGTAGAAATGATGGATAAGGAGAATGCACATGCCTAAACGTACAGATATACATAAAATTTTAGTCATCGGATCAGGGCCTATTGTGATTGGGCAGGCTGCAGAATTTGATTATTCTGGTTCTCAAGCTTGTCAATCTCTTCGTGAAGAAGGATACGAGGTTGTTTTAATCAACTCCAATCCAGCAACCATTATGACCGATGAAACCATTGCAGACCAGGTTTATATTGAACCGCTAACAAAAGACTTTGCGAAGCGTGTAATTTATAAAGAAAGACCAGATGCTATCCTAGGGACCTTAGGTGGACAAACGGGATTAAACTTGGTTGTTGAATTGCATGAAGATGGGATTTTAGATGAATTTGGAGTAGAAATCTTAGGAACACATTTAGAAGCCATCAATCGTGCGGAAGACCGTGAATTGTTCCGTTCTTTGATGAATGATTTAAAGGAACCTGTACCTGAATCAAAAATTGTTCATACCGTTGAAGAAGCAGTAGAATTTGCTAATAAAGAAGGATATCCATTGGTTGTACGTCCTGCCTATACCTTAGGGGGAACTGGCGGTGGCTTTGCCCATGATGAACAAGAGCTTCGTCATATTACGGATGCCGGATTAAAAATGTCACCTGTTTCTCAATGCTTGATTGAACAAAGTATTGCGGGCTTCAAAGAAATCGAATATGAAGTCATGCGTGATGCGAAAGACAACGCAATCGTAGTTTGTAATATGGAGAATGTGGATCCAGTTGGTATTCATACCGGAGATTCCATTGTTATGGCACCAGCACAAACCATGACAGACCGTGAAAATCAAATGCTACGTAATACATCCTTACGTATTATTCGTGCCTTAGGTATTTGTGGTGGATGTAATGTGCAATTGGCTTTAGATCCAAATAGCTTTAGATACTATGTTATTGAAGTAAACCCACGTGTTTCTCGTAGTAGTGCCTTGGCAAGTAAGGCAACTGGATATCCGATTGCGAAAATCAGTGCGAAATTAGCCGTTGGTTTAGGTTTAGATGAAATCATCAACCCAATTACTAAAACTAGTTATGCTTGCTTTGAACCAGCCTTAGATTATGTTGTGACCAAGTTCCCACGTTTACCATTTGATAAATTCCCAAATGCGGATCGTCAATTAGGAACCCAAATGAAGGCAACAGGAGAAGTTATGGCCATTGGTCGTACCTTTGAAGAAAGCTTCTTAAAGGCTGTCCGTTCTTTGGAATTAAAGGTGGATCATATCGAAAAGAAGGAAGTTCAAAATCTTTCAAAAGAAGAGCTATACAATAAGATTAAAGCACGCGATGATGAAAGAATCTTTGCAGTCTTAGAATGGATTCGACTTGGCTATGATGTCAAAACGATTCAAGAATTAACCAAAATTGATGAATTGTTCTTAGCCCACTTCCAAAAAATTGTTGACTTAGAAAAAGAAATGAAAGAAAACGTTGGCAATTTAGAGGTCTTAAGAACCTTAAAGGAAAATGGCTTCTCGGATTCTTATATTGCACGTAATTGGTCTATGGAAACCAGTGACCTATATAATTTAAGAAAAGAAAATGGTATTTTACCGGTTTATAAAATGGTTGATACCTGTGCAGGAGAGTTCTCCAGTGAAACGCCTTATTTCTATTCAACCTATGAACAAGAGAATGAATCGATTTGTTCGGATCGAAAGAAAATTGTCGTTCTAGGTTCTGGTCCAATTCGTATTGGTCAAGGGGTTGAGTTTGATTATGCAACCGTACATTGTGTACAAACCCTAAGAGAATCTGGTTATGAAGCAATTGTTATTAACAACAACCCAGAAACTGTATCAACCGATTTCTCAATCAGCGACAAATTGTATTTTGAACCACTTACAACTGAAGATGTAATGCATGTCATTGAAGTGGAAAAACCACTTGGCGTCATCGTTCAATTTGGTGGACAAACGGCGATCAACATTGCCGATAGCTTAGAAAAGCATGGAGTTAAGATCTTAGGAACGACTCTTGAAAATATTAACCGTGCGGAAGACCGTCATGAATTTGAACAAATGTTGGATCATTTAGGTATTCCACAACCAGAAGGACAAACGGCTGTAACAGTAGAAGAAGCCTTGGTCATTGCCAATAAGATTGGTTATCCAGTATTGGTTCGTCCAAGCTATGTCTTAGGTGGACGTGCGATGGAAATCGTTCATAATGATGATGAATTGCGTATTTATATGGCAACCGCGGTTAAAGAAATCAGTCATGATGCGCCAATCTTAGTAGATAAATATGTCTTAGGAAAAGAGCTTGAAATTGATGCGATTGCCGATGGTGAAAATGTCTATATCCCAGGTGTTATGGAACATATCGAAAGAGCAGGTATCCATAGTGGAGACTCCATCAGTGTTTATCCAACTCAAATTGTTTCACAAGAGGTGAAGGATACAATCATTGATTATGGAACACGAATTGGAAAAGGCTTCCATTTTGTTGGATTGTACAATATTCAATTTATTGTAGATAAAGATCAAAAGGTTTATGTGCTTGAGGTTAACCCAAGAAGTAGTCGTACAGTACCATTCTTAAGTAAGATTACGGGTGTTCCTATGTCACATATCGCAACCAAAGCAATTTTAGGTGAAAGCATTATTGATCAAGGCTATACACCAGGCTATAAGCCAGAAAAAGAAAATCAAGTCTTTGTTAAAGCACCAGTCTTCTCTTTTGCGAAATTAAGAAGCGTGGATACGGTCTTAGGACCTGAAATGAAATCAACGGGAGAAGCCTTAGGTGGCGATGTAAACCTAGAAAAAGCCTTATATAAAGCATTGATTGCCAGTGGCGTACATATTCCAAATCATGGTTCGGTTTTGATGACGGTTGCTGATGAGGATAAAGAAGAAGCGCTACAATTTGCGAAACGCTTCTCAAATATTGGATATGGTTTATATGCAACCAATGGAACGGCTAAATTATTCCGTGACAATGGCTTATTTGTACATGATGTAGCCAAGGTCAGTGATGATAGTGATGCTGAAGATGTCTTAGATGTAATCAGTAAGGGTGAAGTGAATTTTGTAATCAATACGATTTCCAATCATGAAAAGGCTTCATCAAGTGATGGCTTCTTAATTCGTCGTGTAGCGGCTGAAAATAATATTTCATGTATGACCAGTCTTGATACAGCCCATGCTCTATTGGGTGTATTAGAATCACGTTCGTTCTCAATGATTAGTATGAACGATTTGGAGAAATAGAATGGTAGTAGATGCTTTAATTCGATCAAATGTATGTATTGGTCAAGATACCTATCGTATGGAGCTTGTTTGTGATTCTTCACAAGCAAAACCTGGCCAATTCATTCAAATTGAAGTACCTGACTTCTTTTTAAGACGTCCGATTTCAATTTGTGAAATTAAAGAAGATGGTCTTGTCATTATTTATAAGGTTGTTGGAAAAGGAACGGAAAAATTAGCCAGCTTAAAAGAAGGAACGGTTAATATTTTTGGACCTTTAGGAACGGGTTTTCCAATTGAGAAAAGAGATTATGTTGTTTTAATGGGCGGTGGTGTTGGTGTACCACCTCTCTATGAAACAGCAAAACAATATTTAAAACAAGGAAGTAAGGTCGATGTTGTACTTGGCTTTAATACCCAGGAACAAGCACTTTATGTCGATGAATTTAAAGCCTTAGGCGCGACTGTTTCCATCGCAACGATGGATGGATCACTTGGCACAAAGGGAACCGTCATTGATGCGGCAACCGATGCATCGATTGATTGTGATTTTGTCTTAGCTTGTGGACCACTTCCAATGTTACGTGCGATTCAGAATACTTATGAAAAGGGCTATATCTCTTTAGAAGCACGTATGGCTTGTGGAATTGGTGCTTGTATGGGCTGTGTTGTAAAGGATAAGGACAATCATGCCCTACGTGTATGTAAGGATGGGCCTGTTTTTGAATTTGGAAAGGTGGTTTTATAATGAAGATTTCAATAGAATTACCTGGTTTACATTTAAAAAATCCAATTATTCCAGCGTCTGGTTGCTTCGGCTTTGGACGTGAATTTGCGGAATTGTATGATTTGTCTCTTTTAGGTGGTATTGCCATTAAAAGTGCAACCCCAAAGGAACGCTTTGGAAATCCAACACCACGTATTGCCGAAACACCAATGGGCATGTTAAATGCGATTGGTCTACAAAATAAGGGCGTCGATGTCATTATTGAAAAGGAGCTTCCTTTCTTGAGTCAATATGATACCGAAATTATTGCCAATGTAGCAGGGGCTTGTGAAGAAGATTATGTTGAAGTGATTCAAAAGCTGAATAATCAACCGGTTGTAAAGGCTTATGAATTAAATATTTCTTGTCCTAATGTTAAGCATGGAGGGATTGGTTTAGGAACCGATCCAAAGCTAGCAGCGCATGTGACAAAGCTATGTAAGCAAGCAGCAACAAAGCCTGTTTATGTAAAATTATCACCAAATGTTACGGATATCGTAGCCATTGCCAAAGCTGTAGAAGAAGCTGGAGCTGATGGTTTAGTATTGATTAATACCTTAATGGGAATGCGCATTGATTTAAAAAGTGGAAAACCACTTTTAGCCAATAAAACCGGTGGCTTATCTGGACCAGCAATCAAGCCGGTTGCGATTCGCATGGTCTATCAAGTAGCCAGTACAGTTTCTATTCCAGTGATTGGAGTAGGAGGAATTCGTTGTGCTGAAGATGTACTAGAATTTTTAAATGCCGGTGCAAGTGCAGTAGAGGTTGGAGCGCAAAACTTTGTGGATCCTTATGTATGTAAGAAAATCATTGAAGATTTGCCAAAGGTTTTAGAACAATATGGATATTCATCGATTGATGAAGCCATTGGAAGGAGTTTAGAAAATGAGTAAGACGATTGTAGCTTTAGATTTTTCAAGCAAAGAAGAAGTCGTAGAGTTTTTATCCCAATTTGAAGAACCAATTTATGTTAAGGTTGGGATGGAATTGACCTATGCTTGCGGATTAGATATTATTAAAACCATTAAAGAAATGGGACATCATATTTTCTTGGATTTAAAATTACATGATATTCCAAATACTGTAAAAGGTGGAATGAAGAACTTAGCAAAATTAGGTGTTGATATTGTCAATGTTCATGCAGCAGGTGGAATTCCTATGATGAAGGCTGCTATGGAAGGTCTAGAAGAAGGCGCTATTGATGGAAAACGTCCTTTATGTATTGCGGTTACTTTATTGACATCAATTTCAAAGGATATGATGAATGAACAATTAGGTATTGATGGGGAAGTTATCGATACAGTGACTCATTATGCGAAAAATGCCAAAGAAGCAGGCTTAGATGGTGTCGTATGTTCTGTTTATGAAGCACAAGCTATTCATGAAGCTTGTGGAAATGATTTCTTAACAGTTACACCAGGTATTCGTCTAGCTACGGATTCTGTTGGTGATCAAAAACGTGTCGCAACACCAGACTTTGCAAAAGAACAAGGCTGTGACTATATTGTCGTTGGACGCTCAATCACCAAAAGTGAAGATCCAGCTAAGACATATCAGGTCATCGAAGAGATGATGAAGTAGGTGAGAATATGGAAGCATATAAAAAAGAGTTTATTGATTTTATGTTGGAATCCAAGGTTTTAAAGTTTGGAGACTTTACTTTAAAATCAGGTAGAAAGAGTCCTTTTTTCATGAATGCGGGTGCTTATGTAACGGGTGAGCAATTGATGAAATTAGGAGAATACTATGCCAAAGCAATCGTAGATACATATGGAACCGATTTTGATGTTTTGTTTGGACCAGCCTATAAAGGAATTCCTTTAGCTGTTGTGACAACGATTGCGATGCATAATCTATATGGAAAAGAAGTACGTTATTGCTCTGATCGTAAAGAAGTAAAGGATCATGGTGCAGATAAAGGAAGCTTCTTAGGTTCTAAACTAAAAGATGGCGATCGTGTCATTATGATTGAAGATGTTACGACTTCAGGAAAATCTATGGAAGAAACAGTACCAAAGGTACGTAATGCAGCACAAGTTGAAATTGTAGGTTTGATGGTTTCTTTAAATCGAAATGAAAAAGGAAAAGGAAATAAAACAGCATTGAGTGAAATTGCTGAATTGTATGGTTTCTCAACTGCAGCTATCGTATCAATGCCAGAGGTTATTGAATATTTAGATGATCAATTAGACCCAGAATTAAAAGAACGAATTGATGCTTATTATCAAGAATATGGAGCAACAGAATAAGGAGCAATAGCAATGCTCCTTTTTTTATTGTTTAGTCAAACTTGTTTATAACACATTACTTAAACAAGTTTTGTTATTATTTTATTTACTTTATTTACGTTTTTCTCGAATTTTTTTATAGTTTTCGAATTGTCAATGTAAGTCGTCTTCGAAGTTTAGTTGCAAGCCTTTGGCTTCTAAGATGCGTTCGATTGCTTGTTCAGGACTGAATGTATGGTAAGGCATAAAGACTTCTCTTAATTCTTTTGGCTTTACGATCTTATAGACTCTTTTTGATGTTAATTCATAGGTATAAGAAAAATATCGATATAAATACCCAATCCAATACATTTCATTTTTTGTGTATTTCACAGATCCATAGTTAGAAGGCTTATATTCTTCTTCAACCCGTTCGATTAAATCTCTGGCTTGAAGGTTTGTTTGTAGAATGCCTTCATTATCCATCATTTTTACTGTACATAAATCTTCGCATAAATATTTCAGAGCTCGTTGATGTTGTTTCGATTGAGAGTTCAAAAGTGTTACCCTGTAAATTGCATAACAACAAGCCATCACTATCCATTTTTTTCATATAAAATACCTCGATTTATTTATATCACAGTACCAAAGGAAATTCGATTACAATATTATCTATAGCAGTTTAAAATATGCAAGCGCTTACGAATCGATAAACTTTGTGCTAAAATAGAAGAAAGAAAATGCTTAGATATTTGGAGGTTTTATTATGAAATATCCGGTAATTACAATTACGCGTGAATTTGGTTCGGGTGGTCGTACCATTGCACGTCAATTAGCTGAAAAGTTAAACTATGACTACTATGATTATAATTTGGTCCAAAAAATTGCGAATGAAAGTGGTTTGGCAGAATCCTATATTGCTGAGCATGGAGAAGATGCAAATTCAGAAAGCTCTTTGACCTTCGCATGGAACAATTGGGGCGGATCAATGTCTGATCAGTTATATGTGCTTCAAAGAAACGTTATTATGGATTTAGCTGAAAAGGGAAAATGTGTTATTGTAGGTCGTTGTTCAGATTACATTTTACGTGAAAGAGAAGATACCTTGCATGTTTTCATCCATGCTGATCCAGAGTTCCGTAGACAAAGAGTTGTGAATGTTTATGGAGAAACGGATGAATCCATTGAAAAACGTGTTGCGAAAAAAGATAAGCGTCGTATTGCTTACTACAAATACTATACGGATCAAAAATGGGGACAAGCTACAAATTATCATATCTGTTTAGATAGCGGTGCTTTAGGAATCGATGAATGTGTTGAAATAATTTCTAAGATTGTCAGTGACAATCAAGAATAGATTTGTTAGAATAAGAACACAAAAGGGAGTAGCTAGCACAATAGTGTTTACAGCTTCGTCAATACGATTCTATGAATCCGGACTGTATGTAAATAGCGAGACTTTGGTTAGGGCCAAAGTCTCTTTTTCTTTGGTCAATGGAGGGTTTTATGCAAATAGTTCTATCTTTAATTATGTTAATTGTTGGTTTTGTTTTATTGGTCAAAGGAGCTGATTTCTTTGTGGATGGTGCAAGCTCTATTGCAGCACGTTACGGTATTCCACAATTAGTCATTGGTTTGACTATTGTTGCGATGGGAACAAGTTTTCCTGAAGCAGCGGTCAGTATTACTGCAGCCTTTAAGGGAAGTGCTGGTATTACTATTGGAAATGTCATTGGATCGAATATTTTAAATGTTGCGATTATTTTAGGAATTGCGAGTGTGATTGTTCCTATTCGTATTAAGAAAAGTACGATTAAAAGGGAATTGCCGTTTTCAATGATTATTACGATTTTATTGGTTTTGTTCGGATTAAATGGAAAGGTATCACGATTGGATGGAATTCTATTATGGATTGCATTTCTATTTTATCTCTATTATGTCTATCAAATGTCGAAACAAAGCCAAGAACAAGAAGATATTAAGGTTATGTCTTTGGGGAATAGTTTGATTTATGTTGTGGCTGGTTTAGCTTTTATCTTATTCGGAAGTGATTTAGCTGTTGATGGAGCAACCCAAATTGCTCGAATCTTTGGAATGAGTGAACGCTTTATTGGACTAACAATTGTTGCTTTAGGTACTTCTCTACCGGAATTAGTAACCAGTGTTTCTGCGGCTAAAAAAGGAAATGCAGATATTGCGATTGGAAATATTGTGGGTTCTAACATTTTTAACTTTTTATTTGTGGTTGGAACCTCTGCTTTGATTATTCCGGTTCCATTTGAATCCCGCTTTATTGTTGATGGCATTATGGCTTTTGTGGTTCTATTGGTTTTGTGGCTTTGCGTTCGAAAGAAAAAAGTATTAGAGAGAAAACATGGTATCTTATTGTTAGGGATTTATTTAGGTTATTTTATTTATCTATGCTTATAAAATGGAAGAGCAAACGCTCTTCCATTTTTACATGCAAAGGGATGGCTTAGCTAAGACATTTAAATGTTTGACTTGATCTTCAATGATATGAACGATTCGTGCGCGGATTGTATTTTGTGCTACACCATATAAGATAAATAAAGCATCCTCAATAACAAGACTTCCATTTTCTTTCATAGCGTACAAATCAATCGTTGAAAAATCAAAGTTATCATAAGACGCATCCTCTAAATTGATTCCATAATTTTCATGGCCAATAGTAAATAAGTACATATATTCTTCATCTGTAAAGGTACATTGTAAGATGGTTCCAATCGGATATTTTTGTGTATAATTAACTTCGATTGAAGGCTGATGATATTGATTGAGTAGCTCTTTTAAAATGCTTTGAATTTTTCCAGTGTTAGAATTGATTGCATTTTGTAGTAAGTGAATCATATCTTTTTCACAAACATCATCGACTTTTTTCAGATAGTTCGAAGGAATTTGTACAAATTTTTTCTTTTTACCAAAGGATAGACCATACATGCTTTTTCCATAGGAATAAAGATAAATAAATTCATTTCCGTTAAATGGATTCAACAAGATTGAGCCAATATCATAATCCAATTGATAAGAAAGAGGATTCTTATTTGGATTCAAACAGTCTTTTTCCGAAAGAACGGCATGCAATCGTGTTTTAAAATAGCTAGCATGTTGATTTTTCTCTTTGATAAGTTTTTTATAGGCAGAAATGCATTGATTTTCATCTTCTTTTTGATTCGAATCAAGCAAGACATTTAAATGTAATGGTTCAAGATTATAAATATGAAGTCGATAATACTCATAATTGATTCCAAAGGCTTGATCTCCATAGCTCATGAAATAGATGTATTTATCCTGATTTATGGGATTCTTTAAAATTTCACCAATAGGATATATATAATGATAATTTTTCTTTTCCGGTGTTTTTTCTATCGGTTTACTTTCACAGCTTCGAATTTGTTCATTCAATTTTGCATTGGATAATTGAACTAAACAATCGATGGATAAATCGGTAAGAGTCTTTGGATGATTGATATCAATTTGATTGCCTGGTTTAAACTTTAATTCTTTCATGTCAAATTCAATCCCATCTTTTGAAAAGGGATAAACCGTATATTGATTATTTGAAATGCTTCGAATGTAATAATAGTTTTTGTGATAACGTACAATATCGCCTTCAAGTAAAGAAACAGGTCTTGAAAATTGTAATACACCTTTATTTCGAATGTTTTCAAAAGCCTTTAATTCTCTAGCAATTTGAGTAACCGTATATGAATCAAGTTCTTCTTGGAAAAATCGAATATGTGAAATAGGGATGACAAAGGCTTGATTAAATTGAACGTATGAATTTCGATACGCTCCTTTTTCTTCATCATAGACCATATTAAAAAAGACGTGCTTTTCATAAGAATTTAATCGTTTTGGATGCGTTGCACAGGCATAACCAAACATTTCATGATCGTTTTTTTGGACAATAAGGTAAGGTCGTTCACGATGCCCTTCTGAGATACGATTTAAAGCTTGGTCAGTCATTGGCATCTTACAAAAAACCAAATCACCTGGTTGAATACGTTCAAATATTTCTTTTTGATGTTTACTTGGCTCAACAGATGAGACAAAACCAATGTTTGCGATATTTGGTGCTATTTTTAAATATTCTTGTTGAAGAGCAGAAGGAAGATTTTTTTCTTTTTTCGAGAAAGCTTTTTTAATTTTTTCAAGAAAAGATAGAATCTTATGTTTCATATGAATCACCCCTTTTTGTTTTATTGTTTCATTGAAACTGACAATATGGATGTCTGTTATTTAAATTTATATAAAAATTTTGTTACTGTTCACAGGTAATGAAATAGAATAAGCACTTTAAATAGGCAAGTAGTCGCTTGCCTATTTAAAGTATTCGTTAACTAATTCATATATGTTTATCTCGTTAGATTTTCCTGTTTCAACTACACTCATGAAATCACAATACATTTGTGTGCTTTCGAAACTTCTAAATGCACCAACCTGTTTGGATTTCCTTTTTATTTGTCTAGCCAATCTTTCTGCAAGATTATTTGAGGCATCATCAACATGTGTGGGTAAAAATCAATTGAATTGTATATCCTGAGAACTAAGTCATCCTTAGGTTTTTCTTTATCCATAACCTTGATTTAAAGTGATCCATTCTTCAAGCCTAGTGCCATAAAACATATGCCAACAGAGAAAAGTCAAGGACGA
>CAVKAP010000025.1:0-7179 GCA_963654445.1 Segatella copri | reverse complement strand
AATAAAATATATCATATATTCCTAATATTACAATATTAAAAGGTAGATACTAAACTATCTTTCCTATATCATCTGAAAATTTGAAAGTATTCGTGAAAAAATGTTATAATATCACTATATTATTCGGAAGGATAATACGATTTGAAGATGAGTCGAACAAAACCAATAGGTTTCGTTCGGCTTTTTTTCTAGAAGGAGAGAGATATGGATGCAATGAAAATTGCGAATGGTCTTCCAATGTGGATTGCGTGTGGAATTCCAGTATGTGTTGTATTAATTCAAGCAATCACGTTTTTACGAAAGGCTTATAAAGCTGGAGACAAGGTTGGTTTAAGCAAAACCCAAATGAAAGAGGCAATTCGAAGTGGGGCAATTACTTCCATTGGACCATCCATTGTTATTTTATCGGGGATGTTATCCTTATTGATTACCGTTGGTGGACCAGTTGCATGGATGCGTTTATCTTTGATTGGTGCGGTTATGTTTGAATCAACAGCTGCCAACATGGGAACAAGCTCGGTTGGTGTTACTTTAGGTGTTGATGCGATGACCCCAGAGGCTCTAACAATGGCGATTTGGACGATGGTTATTGGTTCGATTGGTTGGGTTTTATTTGCGACCTTTGCAGCCAATCGTATGGAAAAGGTTCAAACAAAAATATCAGGAAACAATGCAAAACGTCTATCTATGATTTCGGTGGCTGCTGTTATTGGTGTATTTAGTGCGATGTCTGCAAGTCATTTGGTTCGAATGGATAAAAATTCCTTTGCGTGCGTTTTAGGTGCACTAATTATGGCTGTGATGATGATTATCACAGAAAAATTCCATATGAAGCGTTTGAAGGAATGGAATTTAACCATTGCGATTTTAGGTTCTATGATAATTACGGCATTGATATAGGAGGGACATATGAAAGATTTTTATGAAAAAGAATATTTACCAATGATGCATAAAATTGGTAAAACAACCGGTTATTTAGGTGCTTTACTTTCTTTTACACCCGCTTTGGTATTAGCGGTCGTTTATCATCTTTTACCAAATTGGGCAGCTTTAGCAACTGCTGCGATTGCAGCGGTTTCCGCCTTTGGAATTCTTTGGTTTGTTGAGCCAATTTCATATTTTGCAGTCTTAGGTCCAGTGGGAACCTATATGGCCTTTTTATCTGGAAATATTTCAAATATGCGCTTGCCTTGTGCGAGTATGGCACAGGTTGCAGCTGACGTAGAACCAGGTAGTGAAAAAGGATCGATTATCGCAACGCTCGGAATGGCTATTTCGATTATTATCAATGTTTCGGTATTGACGATTGGTGTTATTTTAGGAAGTCAAATCTTATCAAAGCTTCCAGAAGCGTTTACTACCGCTTTGAATTATTTACTTCCAGCCTTATTTGGTGCTTTATTAATGCAATTTGCGATGAATCAAAGAAAGCTAGGCGTTACAATGGTCGTCTTTGCGATTCTTATTAATGTCGCTTTAAAAGCAGGGTTATTTGCATGGCTACCAGGTGCATCCAATTATTTAGGTACTTTATCTTGTGTATTTGTTTCTATTTTATTGAGCTTGAAGGTATTTACAAAGAAAGAAGCAGAACAATGATTAAACAAGAAATATATAAAGAGGTTAAACAATTAGAACCTTTATTTCAAGATTGTGCACGGACCTTGTTTGAAACCCCAGAAACAGGTGGAAATGAAAGAGTTTCGGCCAATTATTTACGAGAGATTTTAGAAAAAGAAGGTTTCTCTATTCATAATGAAGAGAAGATGGAACATGCTTTTTATGCTGAATATGGACAAGGAAAACCCGTGATTGCGATTTTAGGTGAATATGATGCCTTACCTGGTTTATCTCAAAAGGTATCAAGTCATAAAGAAGCCATTGTAGAAGGGGGTCCAGGACATGGCTGTGGGCATAACTTATTAGGATCGGCCGCTTTAATCGGTGCGATTGCAGTTAAACGTTTTTTAGAAAAAAATAAAGTTGAAGGAACGATTCGTTTTTATGGATGTCCAGAAGAGGAATTACTAAAGGGAAAGGTAAAGATGCTACGCTTAGGTATGTTTGAAGGCTGTGATTTGGCTTTGAGCTGGCATCCAATGGATGTCAATTGTTCCTATGAAGAATCTTATCTAGCCAATGTATCTGTTCGTTTTGCCTTTCATGGAAAAACAGCCCATGCAGCAGTTGCTCCTTGGCAAGGAAGAAGTGCACTTGATGCGGTTGAATTAATGAATGTCGGGGTAAATTATTTAAGAGAGCATGTGATTGATTCCGCACGTATTCATTACAGTACCGATAGTGGCAATGTACCACCGAATATTGTTCCTGATTATGCAAGCTCTTGGTATTTTATCCGAGCACCACATATGGCCGATGTTCTCTCCATTTTAGATCGAGTTCAAAAGGTTGCGAAGGGTGCTGCAATGATGACAGAAACCAAGGTGGATATTGATGTTGAATATGGCTGTTGGGAAATGAAAAAATCCAAAACGATGGCTGATGTTTGTTACGACAACTTAAAAGAAGCACCTGCACCTCAATTCAGTCAAGAAGAGTTAAGCTTTGCCAAGGAAATTCAAAAGACCTTAGATCGACAAACCGTTCTCAATAAGGATCGTTTATATGGAACGAAAAAACGCGTAATGCATCCAATTGTCGGTGATCGCTCCTTTTGGAAGGATGCCTTTATGACAGCTAGTACCGATACAGGGGATGTAAGCTACAATATGCCAATGTCTACTTTTTCTTGTGCATGTTGGCCAATTGGTGTTGTTCCGCATACATGGCAAGCCAGTGCCTGTGCTGGTTCCAGCTTAGGTCAAAAAGGTGCCTTCTATGCAGCACATGTCTTTGCCGGACAAGCCTTTGATTTTATTACGCATCCAGAGTATGTAAAAATGGCTCAAAAGGAATTCCGTGAAAATAAGAGTGTAAAATACAAATCAATTTTAAATCATTTTGAATAGAAAAAGAGCAAGGATTAAGTACACACGGCTCCAATTGCCGAACTACTAATTCTTGCTCTTGTATTTATAGTATAAATTTTATTCTTAAAAATGCAAATTATTTTTTATTTACAGCATCTTTTAAAGCTTTTGCAACTTTGAATTTAACACCCTTGCTTGCAGCAATTGTGATTTTTTCTTTTGTTAGTGGGTTGATTCCTTGACGTTCTGAACGTTCAGAAATTGAGAATTTTCCAAATCCAGATAAATCAACTTCTTTTCCTTCAACTAAGGCATCATTGATTTGTGTTAAGGTTGAATTTACAACTTCTGTAATATCTTTTTTTGTAAATCCAGTTTCTTCAGCAATGTTTGCGATAATGTCTTTTTTAGTAATTTTTTCCATGATAAATATCTCCTTTTAACGTTTATTTATATCTTTATTCATTGTACAAGAAATTCATTATCCCTTCAATCCTTGTTTAAGGACGGGATGTCTTTTTTCACTTTGCTTAAGCTTGGTCATTTTATAATCCAATTGGGCACAAAGCTCAGCTGCTTCGAGTAAATCTTCCGCAATCTCATCTAAGCGTTCCTGTGATAGATCCTTTTTATAACGAAGCTTGTGTTCTAGACTTGCCCAAAGATCCATCGCAATGGTCCGAAATTGTACTTCCACCTTGATCCATCGTTTTTCATTGGCTAAAAAGATTGGAATTTCAATAATCAGATGCAAAGAACGATAGCCATTGGCTTTAGGATTAGCAATATAGTCTTTCTTTTCAATCAAATGAACATCATCCTGTTGAATCAAAAGCTCCGATAACATGTAAATATCATCTTGAAAGGAACCAATAATACGAATTCCTGCAATATCAAATAAATTCTCTTCCATGGATTCTAAGGTTAAAGGAAGTCCTCGTTTTTTTAGCTTTTTTAAAACACTACTTTGTGATTTGATTCGTGTTTCAATATTTTCAATCGGATTCCGATCATAATACATTGAAAATTGTTCATCTAAAACACGAAATTTGGTTTCTACTTCTCGTAGAGCACAACGATAATAAGTCATTAATTGACGATAAGGAAGGGATTTTTCTTCATAATCATCATCAAGACTTGCGTTGAGTAATACTTCTAATTCATTATTCATTTACTTCACCTATATTAATTTTTATTTGATAGGAATCTGTTCCTGGAATCAGTTTAATAATTTTTTTGATGGCTTTTTTGGCATTTTGTCTAGCGCTTTCTTCAACTCCTTTTTCTTTTGCTTCAGAAACAGCTTCCTTTTTTGCGGATATCGCAAATTTTTTATAGTCACTGACTTGGATTGGATTAAACAAATTGTTTTTTTCATCATAGATTTGAATACTGCTTTCATCAATACTATGACTTAAGATCTTGATATCTGGTGTATTAACGGTAATGGTATCATTGTTTATTTGAATGTCTAATTGATCTAGATTCATTCCGTATAAAAGCGTTCCATTGTATTGTAATAAGAATGATTTATTCGTTAATGGAATTGTCCAACCATTTAAATCCAAGGAATTTTCATATTTTCCAATCCGTGAATATGTATAATTTGTGGTAATTAAATCATTGGCTTCCTTGAGCTCACTTTCAACAATGGAAGAGGTGATTTCTGATTGAGCATTGTTTCTTTGAAAAGCCATTCCACCATAAAAGAGGCCTCCACATAAAAGTACAAGGATGACAAAATAAATTAATAAATGTTTTCGTTTTTTCATACCTTTATTCTAGCATAAAAATAGGGCAATCGCTTTTCAATTGAAATATTAGACATCTATGATGTCAATTAATAACAAATACTTACAGTAGATCTGTGATATAATCGGAATATGAAAAAAGAAGAATTTATAAATGCTTGTCAACAAGCGGGTATAAGCATAGATCAAAAACAGATAAAGCAATTTGAAACGTATTTGCACTTATTACAGGAATGGAATGAAAAGATGAATCTAACTTCAATTATTGAAGAAGAGGAAATCTGGGAGAAGCACTTTTATGATTCCATTCTACCTTTTAAAAATTGTAAAAAGGGCTTTTTATGTGATGTAGGAAGTGGAGCAGGCTTTCCTGGAATTCCAGTTGCGATTGTATATCCAGAAATCAAGGTAACATGTCTAGAGCCTCTACAAAAGAGATGTCGTTTTTTACAGACGGTAAAGGAAGTTTTGGATCTTGATGTAGAAATTTGTAATGAAAGAGCGGAGGATTTTGTAAAAACAAGAAGAGAATCCTTTGATTTTGTGACATCACGGGCGGTTGCTCGGTTGACGATTTTATTAGAGCTATGTGCACCATTGGTAAAAATGGATGGAACGATTATTGCCTTAAAAGGAAAAAATGGGCATGAAGAATTAAAAAAGGCACAGGAAGCTTTAGAGACCTTAGGTGTTAGTTATGAATCAGAACAAACCATTCAGGTAGAGGATGCAATGCATCTCGTATTTTATTTAAAGAAAAGAAAAGCTTGTCCAAAAAAATACCCAAGAAACTTTGGACAAATTAAAAAGAAGCCAATAGGAGAGTAGTATGGGGAAAATTATTGCGATTGCGAATCAAAAAGGTGGCGTTGGAAAAACAACGACAGCGATTAACTTATCCAGTGGATTATCATATGCTGGAAAAAAAGTTTTATTAATAGATATGGATCCACAAGCAAATGCGACACATGGCTTGTTAAGTCTACAAGAGGTCAAACAAAATGTATATTCGGTCATGATGTCTCGAGCGGATATTGAATCTTCTATTATTCATAAGGAGAGTCCAAAGATTGATGTTTTACCTTCACATATTAGTTTAGCTGGAGCTGAATTAGAAATGAATAAGGTAGAAAGAGGGAAGGAAGCCCTATTAAAGAATCAATTAAATAAGATAAAAGACCAATATGATTTCATCATTATTGACTGTCCACCTTCTCTTGGTTTATTAACCACCAATGCATTAACCGCTGCAGATAGTGTATTAATTCCGGTCCAATGTGAATATTATGCATTAGAGGGTGTAACACAATTGTTCTTAACAATTCGATTGGTTCAAAAAACCTACAATCCAAAATTACGTATTGAAGGTATTTTATTAACGATGTTTGATGTACGAACCAAGTTAAGTGTTGAAGTGAGTCAAGAGGTTCGTAAAAATTTTGTGAAACAGGTATATCAAATTGCGATTCCACGAAATGTTAAATTATCCGAAGCACCAAGTCGTAGCTTAAGTATTTTTGAATATGATCAAGATTGTAATGGTGCAAAGGCATATAAACAATTAACCGAGGAATTAATCAAAAGAAATCAAAGGAGGTAAGTCATGAGTGATAAAGAAAGTTCTCGTTTAGGTCGTGGTCTAGATTCTTTATTTGGACAACAAAATGTTTCTGAATTATTGGATGATATTCAAAATGACAAGGATCAAAGAGAACATTTGATGATTCCGGTCGATGAAATTCGTCCGAATCCTTATCAGCCACGTAAGATTTTTAATAAGGAAGCTTTGGAAGAATTAAGTGAATCCATTCAACAGCATGGTGTCTTTACGCCAATTCTTGTGAAGAAAAGTATTTCTGGATATGAATTAATTACGGGTGAACGTCGTTGGCGTGCAACAAAGATGGCCAATTTAGATGAAATTCCAGCCATTGTGGTTGACTTTGATGACCAACAAATGATGGAAATCGCCTTACTAGAAAATATTCAACGTGAAGACTTAAATATCATTGAAGAAGCCAAGGCCTATGAAAAATTAATCGAACGATTAAATTATACGCAAGAGCAATTGGCACATCGTATTGGAAAAAGTCGTGAGCATATTACCAATACATTACGTTTATTGCGTTTACCAGAAGAAGTACAAAATCGTGTAATTTCCAAACAATTAAGCATGGGACATGCACGTGCCATCTTAGGTCTAAAAGATGAAGAAAAGATGAAAAAGATTGCGAAACAAGCAGTCCAGCAAGGCTTAAGTGTTCGTAAGGTCGAACAATTGGTAAAGGATCAAAACAATCATAAAAGGGAAGAAAAACCGAAAGAAAGCTTATTTGTGAAGGATGCCAAACAAAAGCTTGAAGAATTTTTTCAAACATCTGTACATATCAATACCCATAATATATCCATTCATTATGAGAATGAGGAAGATTTAAATCGTATTTTAGAATTATTGAATTTAGTAGAAGAGTAAAGACAAGGTCAACTTGTCTTTTTTT
>CAVKAP010000024.1:0-8452 GCA_963654445.1 Segatella copri | reverse complement strand
AAGACAAATAAGCAAAAAGAGTTTATAATAAAAAAGCCGAAAGTATGTCCAAAGTGTGTCGAAAGTGTGTCGAGTGATAAATAGTGAAAATTTAGTAAAATCACACTTCTGATTTGTATGTGAATTGTAGACAAATATTTCATAAGATAATTGCTTAAAGCCATTGATATAAAAGGCTTTATTGACATAATGCGGATTTCACTTATAATGGATGATGTTCGAGAAAGGAAAACAAAAATAATGATTAGTTCAAATGATTTAAAACCAGGTCAAACAATTGTGGTTGACAAGGATTTATATGTAGTATTAGATATTTCACAAAATAAAACAGCACGAAGTGCTATGGTAGTAAAAGCTAAGGTTCGAAATTTAAGAACAGGAAGTAATATTGAATTATCTTGGGGTGGTGGAGAAAAAGTTACTCCAGCATTGGTTGAAAAAAGAGCAATGCAATATTTATACGATACCGATGATTCATTTGTTTTCATGGACAATGAAACCTATGATCAAATTGAAATTCCAAGTGAAAGATTAAGCTGGGAAAAACAATTTATGAAGCCAGAAGATATTGTTTCTATTACAAGTTACGAAGGGGAAATCTTAGGTGTATCTTTACCAGATAAAGTCACTTTAAAAGTCATAGAAGCTGAACCAGCTGTAAAAGGTGATACAGCTACTTCAGCACAAAAGAATGCTGTTCTTGAAACAGGATTTGAAGTTAAAGTTCCATTGTTCATTAATCAAGATGAAATGATTGTTGTTAATACAAATGATGGAAAATATGCAGGACGTGCAAAATAGAAATGTATGAGCTGTTGAGTCTTCAACAGCTTTTCTTAATAAGGGGATATCAATGTTATTTATTATTAAAAATATTTTGACAAATGTGTTATCAAGCTTGTACACAGAATTTTTTGAGTCTTTACTCTTTGCGTTTTTATTTGTCTTTTTTTATGATTATGCGAAAAAAAATGGCGGCTATAAAAAAGCAATTTATGATTTTTACCTAAGCTTTAAATCGAATAAAGATCATCGTTTGCGCTTTTATTTTATCTTTTATGTCGCAATGATTCTTTTTAGAACCCTATTAGGACGTTCGTTATGGATCAATACCTTGAGTGATGTATTTGGATCTTGGACGCTTTATGATTCCAATGGGCATCTCTATACAGAGGGAATAGAAAATATTATTTTATTTCTACCCTTATGTTATCTTTATTTTACTTTACCAGAAAATAGAAATTATTCTAAAAATCGTATTCTTTTTGCGATGAAGTTTTCTTTTCTCTTTTCTCTGGCTATCGAATTTTCGCAATTATTTTTTAAATTGGGGTCTTTTCAGCTATCCGATATCGCATTTAATACACTCGGAGGCTTTTTAGGAGGCTTGATTTATGTATGCCTTCATCATAAGAAAAATAAAGAATAAGAATTTGAATAAACTTAGGTCAAATAGGAAATTTTCCTTTATTTATAGACTTAAGTTTACTTTTTTTATATAATTGATAAAGTGAAAATAGGAGGACAGTATGCCTAAATTATCTAGATTACAACGATATCAAGTCTTAAGAGATCGTTTGGATGAAGAAACAAGTGAATCTCAACAAGAACAAAATAAACAATCTTTGCAACGATTATCACGAGTTGCAAATAAAGATACAAATGCATTATCTCATGCGAGTGACCCTCGTAAATCTTCAATAGAAGATGATCAACCCGTTCAAACCATTTCATCAAATTTACCAAAAAGTCCAGTGATGGATGATTTAATTGATGAAGTGAAACAATATAACCTTGATGCAGGAAATACAATTTGGGATGATACCCAATTTAATATTCTTAAGCAATTGGATGAAACGCAAGCAAGACATCGTTCACAGCACTTTGTACCAATGGAAGAGCAAGAAGATGATGATCTTGGTTCAACCATGCAATTGCCAATCACAAAAATCAAAGCCATTGATGAGCTAGCAAAAACAAAAAATGAAGAAGAAACAAAAGAAACAGTAAGTGATGAGGTCAATGGACCTACTATTTTACCAATGAGTAAAACACCACTACCTTTCTATCCAATTGAAGAAGAAAAAGAAGAACAACCAGAAGAAAAAGAAGAACAGTCCGAAGATAAAATCATTTTATCACAAGAAGATTTTGTAGAAGATGATATTGAATCAACCTTTGAACGTTTAACGCCTCTTGAAGCTTACAAGCGTCCTGAACATGTTGATGAACAAGAGAATAAAGACTTAGAAGATACAAAAAAACAACCGGTAATAAAGAAAAAAGAAAAGGTTAAAACTGAAAATAAAAAGGAACGTAAAAAAGAAATAAAAAAACAGGAAGCTAAAAAGCCAGAAAAGAAGAAGGAAAAGAAGCCTTTCATTAAAAAAGCAACACCTGTTGTAAAACAAGCAGAAGTGAAAGTTGAAAAGCAGAAAAAGGACAAACCGGATGCAAGTCATATTTTAAATATTGTCTTAGTGGTTTTAATAATTCTTTTATTTATCGCAATTTTGGCTACTGTACTTATGATGAGGAGTTTAACTGCTTAATATGAATAAAATAAATATTGCGATTGATGGTCCAAGTGGAGTAGGAAAGAGTACCATTGCGGATTTATTAGCTGAAAAATTAGAAATGATACACTTAGATACAGGAGCAATGTATCGATGTGTTGCCTATTATATGCTTCAAAATAAAGTAGATTTAAATAATTCAGAAGAATTAAACAACGCTTTAAACAATATTCATATATCTTTTGATAATGGAGCTGTTTATTTAAATCAAAGCAATGTAAGTGAAGAAATTCGTACGAATGAAATTTCCATGGCTACAAGTAAGGTAGCAACTTTACCTGCTGTACGAAAAAAAATGGTTTCTTTACAACAAGAAATTGCCAAAGATAAAGGATATATATTAGATGGTCGAGATATCTGCTCTGTTGTCTTACCAGATGCTGAAATAAAAATTTATATGGATGCGAGCTCAAAAGCTAGAGCTGAGCGTCGTTATAAGGAATACATTCAAAAAGGGATAGAAGCAGATTATGAAACCATTTATCAAGATATTGTAGCGCGTGATTATCAAGATAGTCATCGTGAAATTTCTCCATTAGTTCAAGCAGAAGATGCGATTCGAATCGATACTTCAAATTCCAGTATCGAACAAGTGGTCGAAGAAGTCCTAAATATTATTAATCATGCATAATCAGAAAGGAGTGATTAAATGTTACGTGGAACTGTAGCTATTGTAGGTCGTCCGAATGTAGGAAAATCTACGATTTTTAACCGCCTAATTGGGCAAAGAAAAAGTATTGTTGATGATACACCTGGCGTGACAAGAGATCGAATCTATGGTGAAGTAGAATGGTTGACACAATCCTTTCGATTAATTGATACAGGTGGAATTCAAATTGAAAACCAAGATTTTGGTGATGAAATCAATATGCAAGTTGATATTGCGATTGAAGAGGCGGACGTCATTTTATTTATTACCTCTGCAATTGAGGGGGTTACTAGTGATGATGTCGCAATTGCTCGAAAGCTTCAAAAATGTAATAAACCAATTATCTTAGCTGTCAATAAATCAGATAATGAAACCTTACAAATGATGCAATATGATTTTTATCAATTGGCTTTAGGTGACCCCATGGTTGCCAGTGGTGCCCATGGTTTAGGATTTGGTGATATCTTAGATCGAATTATGGAATTGCTTCCAAAAAAGGAAATCCAGCCATATGAAGGAATTACATCCTTTTGTTGCATTGGACGTCCAAATGTAGGTAAAAGCTCTTTGGTCAATGCGATATTAAAAGAAGATCGTGTTATTGTATCCGATGTCGAAGGAACAACGCGTGATGCGATTGATACTCCGTTTACTTATGATGATCAAGAATATATGATTATCGATACGGCAGGGATTCGTAAAAAAGGAAAGATCTACGAAAATATTGAAAAATACTCTATTTTAAGAGCTCTTAGTGCAATTGATCGAAGCAATGTTGCTCTCTTTTTGATTGATGGTGAAAAAGGCATTCGTGATCAGGATAAGCATGTTGCTGGTCTAGCCCATGAGGCGGGTAAAGGCGTCATTATTGTTTATAATAAATGGGATACCGTAGAAAAAGACGAAAAGACCATGCAAAAAATTGAAAAGAAAATTCGAAATGAATTTGTTTATTTACAATATGCTCCGATTGCCTTTGTATCCGCAAAAACACATCAAAAGGTTAATCAACTCATTCCTTTAATTAATGAAGTTCATGATGCATGTTGTTTACGTGTACCAACCAATGTATTAAATGATGTTATACTCGATGCTCAAATGATTAATCCTCCAAAGCCTCATAATGGAAGACAATTACGAATCTATTATGCATCTCAGGTTGGTGTTGAACCTCCAACAATCGTTTTATTTGTCAATGATCCAGAGCTATTCCATTTCAGTTATAAACGCTATATTGAAAATAAGCTTCGAGAAGCGTTTGTCTTTACAGGGACGCCAATTCATATATTAGCTCGTAAAAGATCTTAGAGAGGTGAACGTATGAAAACAGTAATCATAGGAAGTGGAAGCTGGGGAACCGCATTAGGTCAAGCACTTGCCGATAATCAAGAAGATGTTTTGATTTATGGTAAATCAAAAAGTGAAGTCGATGATATCAATCAAAATCATAAAAATCAAAAGTTTTTTAATGATACCTTATTAAATCCTACTTTAAGTGCTACAAATGATCTATCAGTAGTAAAGGATGCAGATATTGTTTTATTAGCTGTTCCAACTATTGCGATTGAAGGAATTTGTCAACAAATTGATCCTTTATTAAAAGACAATACAATTATCGTAAACGTATCCAAAGGTTTTCATCCAGAAACAAATGAAAGAATGTCTGAAGTGATTCGTAGAACCATTTCAAAAGAACATTTAAGCTCCGTTGTTTCTTTAATTGGACCAAGTCATGCAGAAGAAGTTGTGATTGGTTTATTAACTTCAATTGATGCAATCAGTTTAAAAGAAGAAGACGCAAAAATTATTCAAAGTCTTTTCTCTAATCAATATCTACGTATTTATACGGGAAATGATGAAATTGGTAGTGAATTAGGCGCAGCCATTAAAAATGTTATGGCAATCGCAAGTGGTATTTTATCGGGTTTAGGCTATCAAGATAATACTCGTGCAGCCTTGATTACCAGAGGACTTCAGGAAATGATTCGTTATGGTGTTTTCTTTGGTGGAAAAGAGAAGACCTTTATGGGTTTAACCGGAATTGGTGACTTAATTGTTACTTGTTCAAGTGTTCATTCCCGTAATTTTCAGGCAGGTTATCAAATTGGTAAGGATAATGCAGTCGAGAATTTCTTTGCGAATAATACAAAAACGGTTGAAGGAGTTCGTACAGCTAAAATTGTGCATCGAATTTCAAAAGAAAATAAGATTGTTATGCCAATTTGTGAAGAGGTTTATCAAATATTGTACGAAAATAAAAAACCTGATACCTGCGCAAAGGATCTTATGTTACGTGATTTGAAAGAGGAATTTTAATGGCAAAATATGTAAATAAAGAATCTTTAGCAACAGCTGTTTCTATGGATTTAAATATTAGTAAATTGGATGCGCTAAGAGCGGTTAATATCATTTTTGATGAAATGACCGATGCATTAGCTAATGATGGAAATGTTGATATATCCGCTTTTGGTAAATTTGAAATTTTTCATCGAAAAGAAAGAATGGGAATTAATCCATCAACGATGGAGCCTATGATGATTCATTCATCTTTACTTCCAAAGTTTCGTCCAAGCCAAACATTAAAAAATAAATGCAATAAATAGAATTTTATATATGTAAAAAACTTTGACTTTATTTTGTCAAAGTTTTCTTTTTAAATAGATGTGAATAAATAGACAGGTATAATGTTCATTTCTTTTATATCTTCTTAATAAAGGAGTGAGAAATATGGAATTAAAAATATGCATTAAACAGGATCCAAATATGAATTATATTGTATTTTTTGAAGGCTTACCTGGATGTCTATCAAAGGGGAATTCCCTAAATGAAGCCATTCAAAATGCTTATAAAGAGCTAACGAATTGGAAGAAAGGGGCTTTTCTTTCTGGATTTGATTGTTTTAAAGCTTGTTTGCATTAAAATAGTCTTTTTTTCCTAAAAATATAAATGGAACTTCAAAAATAATCATACAAATCCAACCAAATAAATAAGACCATGCAATGGCAGAAAAATCAAAATGCCAAATAAAAATAAAGACATAACAAGCACAACAGCGTGTAAACATATTAACAATGGTTGACCATAGCGTAATTTTTAAATCACCAATACCTCTAAAATACCCCTGCAGAGCATTTGTAAGTCCTGGAATGATATACATAAAAGCCATAAGGTGTAAGTATTTTTCCCCTTCGTGAATAACTTCGATATCACTGGTAAATAAATGCATAATGGGATTGGAAGCAAAATACAATAAGAAGCCCATAAAAGCGCCATAAATCAGATTAATAAGTAATCCATAATAAAAGGTTTTCATTGCTCTTTTTCTTTGATTCGCACCAATATTTTGGGCCATAATACTTGTCATCCCATGGGCTATATTTTGTTCAGGTAATATCGCAAAATCATCAAAACGATTGGTTGCATTAAAGGCAGCGGTTGTATTGACACCTAAGGTATTTACCATGCCTTGCGTAACTAATTTACCCATTTGAATTGAAGATTGCTGCAAAGCACTTACTATGCCATAAGATAATGTTTTAAAAAATAAATGAAAATCAAAACAGAACCAAGCTTTTCCTAAATGAAGAATTTCTGTTTTACGATTTACATAAATCCAACATAATAAGGCACTAAGTGCTTCACAAATGCCTGTACTGATTGCCGCTCCATTTACACCTAAATCTAATACAAGAACAAAAAATAAATCGCCTAATATATTTAGGATACTTGTAATAGCTAAAAAATATAAGGGGGATTTACTATCACCAAGAGCTCTTAAAATGTTTGAAAAATAATTATAGATAAAGCTAAAAATCATGCTGAGCATAATAATACGTAAATAGGAAGTCGACATAGATAAAATGGATGAATCGACCTGTAAAACTTTTAATAAGGGCTCAGCAAAAACAATTAGCAATAAGGAAATCATTAAAGTGAAAATCGTTCCTGAAATGATACCTGTACTCACTTGTTTTTTTAACGTTTTATAATTTTGTGATCCATAATAAAATGAAACCAATATACTTGCCCCTAAACATATTCCATTTGTAAAAAGTAAAACCAATGTCATCAAAGGATTTGATGTACCAACTGCAGCTAATGCTTTTTTACCAATAAAATTACCTACAATGATGCTGTCCATTGAATTATAAGTCAATTGTAAAAGATTTCCTAAGATAATAGGAATTGTAAAAAGGATTAAAGTTTTTAAGAGTGGACCTTTGGTCATATCATTATTCATCGGATTACCTCTAGCCATGTATTATATCACAAATAATTGTTATAATATATGAGAATAGAAAAGAGATCAGATATGAAAATATGGATTACACGTCATGGACAAACCTCCTTAAATAAAGAAAAACGAATGCAAGGCTTAAGTGATATTCCTTTAAATCAAACGGGTATTCAACAAGCAAATGAAGCGAAAAAGAAGATTGATATACAATTCGATGCAGTTTACGCATCACCATTAGAAAGAGCGATTCAAACCGCATCGATTTTAAGTGGATTTGATAAAAATGACATTATTATAGATCAACGCTTAATTGAAGTGGATTTCGGAAAATATGAATTAAAAAAATACTATTGTTTAGGGCCAAAAATGACATTGTATTGGGTCTTACCAGAAATCATGCCGCGTCCAAAATCAGTTGAATCATTAGACTCTATGATTCAACGATCGCAATCCATTTTAAAGGAAATTGAAACAAAGAACTATGAAAATGTATTAATCGTTTGTCATGGTGGCATCATAAGAAGCTTATGTGGATATTTAGAAGATCGAAAAAATGGAATTTTATGGCGACCAAAGCCTAAAAATTGTGAAATTCGTATATATGAATCAAATCATGGAAAACATCACTTTATAAAAAAGCTATAAGTTCATATCTATAAAAATTACATAATATACATTATGCGAAGTAAAGTGTCTCATGAATTAATTTGGGATTTTGTTTTTGTTTTTGTCCAATTAAAAAGCTCTTATACCAATTAAGAAGCTCTTATAGAAAATAATACTCATACTTCATTGTCCAATTAAGAAACTCTTATAGCTTATTTGAAACGAAATTCAAATCCAATTAAAAAGCTCTTATAAAAAGAAGTTCTGGCTTTATCCAAAACTTCTTTATTTATTATAAGTAGTCACATATATCTTTCGAGTTTGCTTTTGTTAATGATGTCATCGTATTTGTGTTCGTCTTGATAGCTCATTTGTCTGCCCTCC
>CAVKAP010000023.1:0-13812 GCA_963654445.1 Segatella copri | reverse complement strand
TGGTTGCGGGAGAAGGATTTGAACCAACGACCTCCGGGTTATGAGCCCGACGAGCTACCAGACTGCTCTATCCCGCGATATGAAATAATAATGGCGGAGAAGCTGGGATTCGAACCCAGGCGCCGCTTGCACGACCTACCGGTTTTCAAGACCGGACCCTTCAGCCACTTGGGTACTTCTCCATATGTATTTAAATTGGTGGACCCTGTAGGACTCGAACCTACGACCCGCCGGTTATGAGCCGGATGCTCTGACCAACTGAGCTAAGGGTCCAAATAAACTCGTTGGTGGCTGGAGTGAGACTCGAACTCACGACCTTCCGGGTATGAACCGGATGCTCTAGCCAACTAAGCTACCCAGCCAAGAATATAATGGTCGGGACGACAGGATTTGAACCTGCGACCCCTTGATCCCAAATCAAGTGCACTACCAAGCTGTGCTACGTCCCGATATAAAATGGCGCGCCCAGTAGGAGTCGAACCCGCAACCTTTTGATCCGTAGTCAAACGCTCTATCCAATTGAGCTATGGGCGCATAATTTATTTCTTACACATCAAGTGCCTATTTAATATAGCATAGCTTTTTATCCTTTGCAAGCAAAAAAATAATTTTTTCTTGATTTTTTTGTATATAATAAAATCATGAAATTTGTAAACCTTCAAAAAGAGATTCCTGACATCCTTTTAGACATTCGTTATTGCACGACCTATAACTTTGTAGGTGAAGTCATTGATGGCTATATTGATCCTGTTGCTCTATCTACCTATGAAATGTGTCAAGCTTTAAAAGAAGTGAATGAAGAGATTAAAGCATACGGCTTACACTTAAAGGTCTATGATGCTTATCGTCCGCAAAAGGCAGTGAATCATTTTATGCGTTGGGCAGAGGATTTTAGTGATACCAAAATGAAAGAAATCTTTTATCCGAACATAAAAAAAGAAATCATGTTTAAAGAACAATATTTGATTGAAAGATCCGGTCATTCACGTGGCAGTACGATTGATTGTACCCTTTTTGATGATAAAAAAGGATGTGATTTAGATATGGGCTCTCCCTTTGATCTATTTGATCAAAAATCACATCCTTTATATACTGATTCTTTCAATGAAAATCAGATTCATAATCGTCTTCTTTTACGAGATATCATGATTCGTCATGGCTTTCTTCCTTTAGAGAGCGAATGGTGGCATTTTACCTTAAAGGATGAACCCTATCCTTCTACTTATTTTGATTTTGATGTAAAAGCTCTTTAAAAGGAATAATATCCGCTTGATTTGTTTGATGGTCTCCAATGATTTTTTCCATCCAGACCATATCATACCAACGGTGGAATTTATATCCACATTGCTGAAAGGTTCCAACCAGTCGATAGCCTAAATGTTCATGAAATTGAACACTGTTCTTTGTTAGATATTCATCTTCGACTTGTGGATAGGCAATACAAGCATAGAGATTGCATATGCCCATCTCTTTTAGAATCCTTTCAAGGTTTTGGTACAATTGTTTTCCAATGCCTTTTTTTTGTACCTTTGGATCTAAATAAATGGTCATTTCACAAGACCAATCATAGGCTGCTCTTCCATAAAAAGCACCGGCATAGCCATAGCCAATGATTTGATTGTCTTCAAGTGCAAGAATATAGGGATACTTCTTTAAGGTATTCTCTATTCGTTGCTGAAATTCTTTAATGGAAGGTACCTCATATTCAAAGGTAATGGCTGTATGTTCTACATAATAAGCATAGATGTCTAATAATTCTTTTGCATCTTGTGGATTTGCTATGCGAAAGGTGATTTCTTTCATCTTATTTTCCTGAAGAGCCTAGCTTTCCAGCTCCACGTTCAGATTCAATGGCCTGTAAGTCTTCATATGAAATTTCTTCACTTTCAATTTGCGGCATTTCGAGTAAGACCCCTTGGCAGATAGCCTTTTCATACGGATAAATTAAAAGTCCTTCTTTTTCTTCTGCACTCCAAGTCTCTACCACTGCTTTTTTGGCGATACGAATGGTTTTCGTATTTACATTAGTCACTGGTGCCATATATTCTCCACGATAGCCAGAATCAATTACACCAGAGCGTTGTGCCATCCCTTTTGTTCCTGTTGATCCTCTTTCTTTTAAGAATAAAACATATTTTGGATCAAAGGCACTTGCGACACCTAAAGGAACAAGCTTTGTTTGATTTGGTGCAATTTCAATATAATCTTCTTCAAAGCATGGATATAAATCATAGCCAGCATCTTCCCAACGCTTTGTTGGTACAATTGCATCTTCTTTTACTTTAGCCCAATAAATTTTTTTCATATCTAAACCGAATGCCTTTCTATATTCTTTAACCAGATCATATAAAGTCGCTTGTGCATTGGCTGCTGAAGTCGATGGACAAACAATGACTTTCTTGGCAAGATCTGGATAATGCTTTTTTAATGTTTGATAGCTTGTTTTGCCATTACAAATCACACGTTTAATTTGTGGATTTTCTTTTAAAAAGGAAGGGATGTCATTGGCAATGACCTCTTTAATCGTGGCATCACTACTTCCTTTTCGTAAACAACTTTGACAGCTATCCCATAATGCGATTTTATTTGTTTTTAATAATTCTTTTTTATCTTCGAGTGTCGTTGTATCCATTTGATAGATGATGGATAAAACCTTCCAAAAACGATTGGAAGGATGCGCATAATGATAGCCTCTCTTTAGACTTTCAATACTTGCGATGGAGCCTAGAATTAAAATTTGATCATTTCTATGGCTGACCTTTCCAAGGCCTTCTATTCTTGACATACACCAATTAAATCATAATCTTTGGCATCCGTAATTTTTACAGAGACAAAATCACCTAAGGATAAATCCTTGTCACTAGTAAAAATAACTTGACCATCAACTTCATCGGGTGCATCGGCTTTGGATCGTCCGCGATATTGATTCTTTAAGCCTTCTTTTTCTTCTACTAAGACTTCCATTGTTTGACCAATCTTACTTTGATTGATTTCAAAGGAAATTGCTTCTTGAACCTTCATCAATTTCTCTAAGCGCGCATCCATAACCTCTTGTTCAACTTCACCATCCATAGTATAAGCTAGTGTATCCTCTTCCTTCGAATAGGTAAAAGCACCCATGCGATCCCATCGAATTTCTTTAATGAAATCGACCATTTCTTCAAAGTCTTCTTCGCTTTCTTGAGGGAATCCAACAATCAATGTTGTACGTAAGATGGCATCTGGGAACATATCACGTATCTTTTTAGTAATTTGAATCACTTCTTCTTTGGAAGAACGACGGTTCATCAAGCGCAACATTTTTGTCGATGCATGCTGAGTCGGAATATCAAAATAAGGAACGACCTTTTTACTTTCCTTCATCGCATCCAATACATCATCAACAATTTCATCGGGATACATGTATAAAATACGAATCCAATGGAAGCCTTCAATTTGATCCACAGCTCGAATCAAATCCCCTAATTTGTATTTTCCATAATTATCTAAGCCATACTTGGTTGTATCTTGGGCAATCAAGGTCAATTCTTTCACCCCAATGGAAGCTAAGAATTTTGCTTCTTTGACAATATCTTCAATGGAACGACTCTTTTGATTTCCTCGAATCAAAGGAATGGCACAATAGGCACAATGATTGGAACAGCCGTCACTGATTTTAATATAGGCCTGCCAAGGATTTCCGGTTAATACCCGTTCACTTTTTGAAATTAAGGATTGGTCTCCTTCGCCTAATAAAGGACGAAGCTTTTCAGCCAATTTATCATAATCACGGATTGGAATAATGGCATCTACTTCTGGAATTTCTTTTTCTAGTTCTTCTTGATAACGTTGTGCTAAACAACCACAGACAATTAAACGCTTTAATTGTTTTTCCTTTAAGCTGGCCATTTCAAAAATGGTTTGAATGGACTCGGTTTTGGCCGAAACAATAAAGCCACAGGTATTGACAATAATGGCTTCAGCATCCTTTGTAGATCCTACAATTTCATGCCCTTCCTCTTTTAACATAGCCATCATATTCTCTGAGTCAATTAAGTTTTTTGCACAACCTAAGGATACAAATCCTACTTTCATTCTTTTTCTCCTTTTCGTCGATAAATCATACGTCCTTCTAGCGCAAAGACACGTGGACCAAACTGCCCAGGTTCAGTCACATCAATGCTTTCCTTCATCATATATAAGCGAGCATCTAAATCATCTACCATCGATAAAACTTCAGCCTCTGGAATCATTGGCGAAACCGGTGATCCAAATTCTTGTTTTCCATGATGGGATAGAATCATATGTTTTAATAACATCACACACTCTTGATCTTCTACACCCAATTTATGTGCTGCTTCATCGACCATACAATTCATAATGCTGATATGACCCAATAGATTTCCGGCTGCTGTATAGTTTGGTAAAATTGGATCACTTAACTCTGTAATTTTTCCAATATCATGTAATAAGGTCCCCGCAATCAATAAATCTCGATCGAGATAGGGATATTGTTTGGCAATATGGACAGCCATTCGAGTCATACTTAACGAATGAAAAGCCAATCCTCCGACAAAGTTGTGATGATTTCGCGTGGCAGCTGGAAAGGTATAAAAGGCTTCTTCCTTCTCTTTTAAGATTGTTGAAGTCAATTCAAATAGGACTACATTATTCATTGAATTTAAGTATTCTGAAATTTCAGCTTGAATCTCTTCGGTTTTCATTGGTGCACTTCGAACATAATCACTCATTTTTTCATCAGGTTTTTCGACCATTTTTTGAATACGGAATTGAAGCGCATTTCGATATAAGATTACATCCCCTTTGGCTTCTACGACCATTCCTGGTTTAAATTGATTGGCTACCTCTTCGGTTAAATTCCAATATTTCGCATCCAATTCACCACTTGAATCTTCTAAGGTTAAAGATAAATAGGGTGTTCCTTTATTTGTTTTGGATTGTTCACATTTTCGTATTAACGCAAGTACTTCTACTTTTTCATCTGCTTTAATATCACTAATCATTCAAATCCCCCTCTAATGCTTCATCAATTTGAGCACTTTTAAAGCCTCGTTTCATACAATATAAACGAATTTTTTGAAATTGTTCACGATCACTTTTTGATGCATACAATCGTTTGGCTTTTTTTATGGCTTCCTTTAAAGCATTTTCTTCATCTGTATTGATTTCAATGGATTGTCCAACCTTAGTTGCGATATCCATTGAATAGCCTTTTCTTACTAATTTATGAATTAGGTTTTGTCGCATTGCTCGTTGCGATTGTGCTTTTAAGCCTTTAACCAAACGCTTTGCGAGAGCATACGCATTTCCTTCTTCATCGGCATCGGATATTTGTAATAAGGCATCTTCGAGATCACTTTCTAAGATACCCGCTTTTTTTAATTTATTTCGAATTTGAACTTTATTCATTCCATATTGTTGCCAAACCAATACCTTTTCAAAGGCATATTGGCGATCATTGATCAAATTCTTTTCCATTAAATCTCGAAGAATAATTTGAATCAATTCCTCATCGAGATCTAAACGCTTCCTACAATAGTTTTTTACTTCTAAAACCGTATAATCATTTAAAACAACTCTTCGTTTGACTTTAATATAGGCTTCATAGCTATCCTGCATATTGATGTAGTTTTGAACCGCACCGGCATCTAAAATCGTATCCTTACTGATTTTTAATTCAAAGAAATCATCATCTGGAATTTTAATTTTTAAAGCGTCTGAATCTTTCTTACGACGCACATGCAAAAGAACAAAATCATCCTTTAAGAAGATAATTTTTTCTACATAATAGGCATTTTTGTAATCATCAATGGCTTGTTGATAAACAGCTAAGACCTTTTGTGCAAACAATTCAGTATTATAGGATTCTGTTTTTGCCACACATTGTTGACGTCCCTTTTGTCTTTCTTCTTTTGACAAAGAGAAGAAGGTATCTAATTTTGAAGCCAATTCGTTAGCATCATCAAAATAGTAGCCAGTTTTTCCTTCTTCAACTAAGCCTTCTAAGACTTCATCACGACGTCCAAAGACCATTAAACCACTTGCCAAAGCCTCTAAATAGGTCATACCTTGGGTTTCTGATAAGGAGGCTGAAACAAAACAATCAAAGGCAGAATAATAATAAGGAATTTCTTCCTTTGGGATTTTCCCTAAGAAATGAACTCGATCCTGTACTTGAAGTCTTTCAGCTTCTTTTTGATAGAACTTCAAATCGGTTCCGCCACCGACAACCACAAGGTGCATCTTTGAATCCTGGACAAGGGAGATGGCTTCAATTGGCATTTCAATGGCCTTTTCTTTGGCAATACGACCGACAAAGACAACGACATGATCTTCATCACTTAAACCTACGGAATGACGTACCTCTTTAATTTTTTCTTGATCTAAATTTTCAATCAAATAATCACTTAAATCAATGCCTGTAGGCACAATATAAATTGGTGTTTTTACGCCATAGCGTTGCAAGGTCTTTTTGGTTTTATTGCTAGGAGCAATAACAGCCATTGGGCTATTTCCTGCCATCCTCGAAAGAAAACGAACTACATGACGTCCGGCCTCATCTACACTTTGAAATTCCTTCGGATTGACATAATGAAGGTAATCTTCATATAGGGTATGATAGGTATAAACAAGTGGAATGGCATATTTTTTTGCCATTTGTCGAGCAAATAAACCAATTCCCATCTCTGTATGGACATGGATCAAATCCAAATCCATCTTACGAATATAATCTTCACCCATAATTTGAATGGGACTGGACATCTTATATCCATAGAATTTCTTTACTTCGACACCTGGTAAACGTAGGATATGATTTTCTTGATCATAGGAAGGAACTACTCCCTTATGATTTGAAATGACAAAAACGGTGTGCCCTAATTTCTCCAACGCTAGCTTTAGCGTTGCTACACTAGAAACAACACCATTAATATCTGGTAAATAAGCATCTGAAAACAATCCAATTCTCATTGAGATTCCTCCTGGAAAACTTTCTTTTTTTCATAATGATTTTTCAAAAGCGCAAAGATAATGGCACCAATCACAATCACAATATGATAGGAGCTAAAGCGCCATAGAATCATTACAGCCCCGGTTAAAGAGCCCATTAAGCTTCGAAACAACAAAGAAAATACGACTTCCGTTCCGCCACTTGCACCCGGAATGGGTATAAAGCTATTGGCCATCAATACAAAGCTTGATAAGGTAATCACATCGATTAAATCATTCACCTGTAAAGGGATATCTAAGGCCCAACCAACCGCAAAGGGCAAAGAATACAATAGGGATAATCGCACAAAATTAATTAAAACACAAATAACAATTCGTTTTTTATCTTGAATTAAAATTTTGGCTTCATTGGTAAATTGCGTAACCTGTAGAGTCCATGCATTAACCATTTTTTCTGGATGCTTAATAAATTTAAAATGGGATAGAAAACGTGCCAAAAGATTTGTAAAACGAATATAGAATTTTGGGAATAAGGCAACGGTATATAAGACAACAATCACAATCAGGTTAATAAAATAACCCAATAAGATAATCTTAAACCAAGCCGATTGAGCACTATAGTACGCATATTTTAATAAAAATAAAAGCGTGACATAAAACATCATTGTGCTTTGATAGATTATAAAATCCGCCCACAAAATACTTGCCGAATCCGATACCTTGATACCTTGTTTGGACATAATATAAGCTTGTCCAAATTGCCCACCAGTACTACTAGGTGTAATACCGGCAAAAAAAGAACCAACAAAGGCCACCGCAATGCCTTTTCCAATCGTATAATTGGAAACATACTTACGACCATAGACATAGTAGACAAATCCCCATACCAGAGTATAAAGAGCTCCCCAAATTAAGACGAGAAATAAGACAAAAGGATTCATCTTAGAAATAGCCCCTAAGACAATATCAAAATTATCTTTTAGGGCAAACCATAGTGCACCTAGGGTTAAGATTAAAACCAAAAGTATATTTAAAAGATATTTATGATTTTTCATAAAATCACCTATTCTTCTTTCTTCCTGTCAAACATCCTTTGACTATTCAACTTCTCTATCCTTATTCCCTAAAAATTAAACAACCTTCTTCAATTGATTATATAGTTTAAATACAAGTGGTTTACAAGGCAAGATGAAATTCCCAATATACTCATGCACGATTGCATTAAAGCCTCGCTTATAATCAAAGACACCATAACCTTCTTGACCCTTTTCAAAAAAGCCACTAATACCATAGAAATTATAGGCATCATAGCCTTCATCAATCGCTTCTTGGATCATTTTCCATTGAATCGCATAAGGCCCTTTAAATAAGCGATATTCATAATTACTTGCACCAACAAGATAAATCACTTGATTTGAATATTTAATAAACAAACAGGATGCCAAAGGCACTTCATCTCCAAATTGATTTTTTAAATCATCAATCTGATTTAATTTCTTTTCTAAAGAATGATGGTATTCCATCTCTGTTTTTAAACGTTTTTCTTTTTTTGTATTTCCTGGATGTTCTTTCAAAAATGCTTCAGTTTTCTTAATATTCGTTTTGGTCTTTTCAAATTCAGTCTCAATTTTCTTTTGATAGCTAGGAAGATCTAAATACGCATATAAGGTTTTAATATGCTCTTTTCCATAGCTTGCATATAAATCCTGATAATATTGTAAGGAAAAGCCTTCAAAATCATGTCGTTTGCTTGTATCCTTTTCCATATCATCTAAAATTGAAAGTTCATCGACATCCAACTCACGAACCTGTACACAATATTTTTCTGCACCACGCACATCTTGCCGTGTTGAATAGGAAAAGGCTTTAAAGATTTCTTCTTTGGTTTTACCTTTTAAATCTAAAACTGAAAGCCAACGACATTCCTTTGATAAATCATAGCCAACAGTTAAAGGCAGTTGAATAAAGCTTGCCTTTTTTAAGTTTTCAACTACATCAAAATGATTGAATCCACCTTCGACAAGAGCTCCATTTTTATCTCTTTCTTGTAGAAGAATGGGAGGATCCATTTCCATGTAAACAACATTTTTCTTTTTTAAATAAGACTGAATCAATGAAGATACTTCATCAACAAGCTTTTCATTGGTATAGTCCATAATAAAGCCTCTCGGTACATAACAATACTTAAAGCACTTCATTAATGGGATATAAGCCAAAACACCTGCTGCCACAATTTGAACTTGATCAATGATTTGGATACATTCAATTTCCCATCCATTAGAAGCTAATTTCTTTGCGTGAACATCCGATTGTAAAAAATCAACCGAATCAAGTCCTTCCAAGTATTTCTTATATACTTGAAAATCAATCGTTTTTAATTCCATACTTTTACCCTCTCTCACAAATTTCTTTGCATCTTATTACTTATCAAATATTTCGTGTAAAAACGATTCAAATAAACTATTCTTTTTTCTCTGTTTTCTGTTTCTTTTCGTGATAGGCATCCAAATAAAAGTCGCGCCACATATCTAAGACATGCTCACGTGAATAAAAATCACTTAATGCCTTCGAATTTTCTTGAGCTTCTCGATATAAAGCCGGTTCATCATGTAAATTCTTTATTAATTGTGCAAACATTTCATTGTTGTTGCCCTTCAAATAATACTTAAACAAGATATCTTCATATAAATCCAAATCCCGTAACACAAGTGGCACCTGTGTATTGACTGCTTCTAGTATGGTCATCGGAAATAATTCATTATAGCTCGGCATAAATAAAACATTCGCCATATTATATAAATCAACCATCTCATCTCGAGGAACAATACCTAAAAAATGAACATTTTCAGGTGGATTTTTTTGTAGCTTTTTTAATTCCTCATAGCCATCGGTCATCGGGCCAAAGGAAAAGCCTCCAGCCCATACAAATTGATAATCAGGGCATTTTTTTGCCACTTCTACAAAATCAAGAACGCCTTTTCTCGTTTGTACTTGTCCGGCATCAAAAACAATAAAATCATCTTTGGTAAAGCCATATTTTTGACGAATCAAAATTTGTTGATCTTTGGTCTTTAAATAAAAGTCATCCTTGGATACAAAATTCGGAATGTAATAAATTTTATCACGATCAATTCCATAAGAAACCAAATCCTCAATAAAACAAGGATTAACAACCACTAAACGATCGGCACTTTTATAAAATTCAATCACATACTTACTAAAGGCTTTAAAGGCAACCTTCGGCAATTGTAAGCTTCCTTCTAATGTATCGGGCAAGAAATGACAATAGGCAATATTAACAGCACGTCGATTTTTAATTTTTACTAAAAAAGTAGGATCTACGGTATGAAAATGCTGGATATCACTTCGATGCTTCCAATCATTGATACGAACATCAAATAAATCCGAAGCACCCTCCTGTATTAAACGAACCTGTTCTTTATACGCACTTCCAACACCCTGTCCTTTAACTTTGTCTGCACTTGAGTACATTGTTATTGAAATTTTACTTTCCATATTCGTCAACTCCAACATATATTATATCAAGTCACTGAAATGATGTACAGAAAAGAAAAAAACCGGCAAAAACCGGATTATTTCTTATCATTATAAGCATCAATTTTAGCAAGTAGGCTCTTTTTTCCATTTTGAAAGGATAAAAAAGAAAGAATGGTTAGAATTCCAAAGATGATGGTTCCAATTAAACCTACCCATTTAAAGATTCCTTTTGAAGAATCGGAAATATGCATCAAAGGATCCGTATAATTATTTTGACCTAAAATAAATAGAATCACAAAAATAACCAAGAGAATGGAAAAGGTGCGTATTACATTTTTTACTTTTTTTAGAACAGCATTTTCCTGTTGAATGACTTTTGCTAATTGATCTCTTTCTTTTTTAGACATCTTCATAAAAAACTCTCCTTTAAAAAAAATAAGCAGAGACGATTGCCTCTGCTATATTTTAATACGATTATCCTAAGAATCCAACAACAGATCCAACGAAACCGATAACTACGAATAACAATAACACTTTAACTGGTGTAACGTTTTTCTTAGCCATTAACCACCAAGCAAATAATACGAATGCCATTGTTAATACTTTAGGGAAAGCACCATCAAGTTTTTCACCTAATGTAACATCAGTTAATTTACCAGTCGCTTGATCATAAGATTGTGTGATTACTAAATTAGTTGAGATTGATACCCAAGATGCAGCCATTGCACCAACGATAACTTGACCCATAACTAATACAGATTCACGGAATGCAGTAGCTTTTTCACCAACTAACAATTCAACAGCAGATCCACCTAATTCGTAACCTTTCATGTATACGAATTTTTGGAACCAAATTGAAGTAGCATTCCAAACGATAATGTAGAATAAAGGACCAATTGCAGAACCACCTTCTGCGAATCCTAATGCGATACCTAATAAGATAGGAATATAAGTACCAACGATCAAAGAGTCACCGATACCAGCTAATGGACCCATTAAACCAGCACGAATACCATTGATCATTTCATCATCGATACCTTCAGCACCATTTGCACGAGCTTCTTCCAAACCAGCAGTAATACCAACTACGATTGAACCGATTTGAGGTTCAGTATTGAAGAATGGATAATAAGCTTGCATTGCTTGACATTGCTCTTCTTTAGTAGAATACAACTCTTTAATGATAGGAAGCATTGACCACATGTAACCAAATGTTTGCATATGTTCTTGTGAGAAACAAGTTAAGTTTCCATACCACCAACGCCAGAAAGAACTATTTAATGTTTTTTTAGATACCTTTTTCATAATTAAATGTCCTCCTCGTCGTCATAATCTGCGCCAGCGCCACCAACAGCACCACTTACACGCATCATTGTCATTTGGTAGTTAATTAATGCGAATACACCACCAACTACTGTAGCTGCGATTAATGTTAATCCCATAGAAGCAGCAATTGTAAATCCAAATGCGAAGAAAATTAAATCACTTGTTTTAGAAACAACAGATTTTAACAAGATACCAATACCAACAGCTGGTAATACACTACCTACAGCTAAGATAGCTTTTACATACCAAACATCAGTATTCAAGCTTTGGAAAATTTCTTGCACTGCACTTGAACCATAGTAGCAAAGTAAAGTAACAGGTAAGAATGATAATACGAAGTGTGAAATTAGTGGGAGTAACACATCAACTTTTCCTAAGCAATCTAAGTTTCCTTTATCTAATTGAGCCCAGCCATAATGTTGCCAAATTAAGTTGAACATAGCTGTTCCGTAGAATAAAGAAATACCAATAACACCAGTCATAGCTGAAATACTAGATGCTAAACCTTGTGCTTGTGTTCCACTTAAGTCCCAACCTGCTGATTTAGCTCCAACATAAGCCAATGGGATACCAATGTAACTAACTGCACGTAAGTCAGAAGCTACAGTTCCACCTGGTGTAACCAATGCGATCCACATAACCTGCATTGGGATACCAATTAAAATACATCCTTGAACATCACCTAGGATTAAACCTACGAATAATGATGCAACAAGGGGACGGTTCAATGTGTAGTTACCAACTGTAGTACCTAAACAAGCGATCGTACTTGCAGCTGTACAACTCATGATACCGATCAAAATTGCTTGTAACCAACTCATTATTAATCTCTCCTTTTTTAATGAATTTTTGTATATCTAATCAATTACTAATTCCCACTCTTAGTAACCGAATTTAGATCTAAATTTGTCCCAAGTACCGATTGAAGTTTCACGTACTAATGCGAATTCAACGGTATAACCAGCTTTTGTCAATTCTTCAATTGCGTCCGCTTCTTCTTGAGTAATACTTTGGTTGTTTCCTAATTTTGTAGCACCTGGACGGTCATTACATGGTCCAATAATAACTGTTTTTACATCATTAGGTACGAATCCATCGTCAACTAATAATTCTTTCATATCGACTGGATTCTTAGTAATTAAGAAATATTTCTTTGCAGAATTTTTAACTGTGTCTGCTTTTTCTCTCCAGTGTTCCTTTGTCCATACAAAGACTTTCTTGTCTGTACTTGCTTTAAAAGATTTAGCTAATACAGGGGTTGTTGCTGCCTTATCGTTTACAGCAACGATACCGTCACAAGGGAATTCTTTTGACCATCTTGTAACGATTTGTCCGTGGATGATACGGTCATCTACACGAATAAAACTAATCATGATATGTTCCTCCTATTTTTATTTCAACGTAATCCTACGTCTTTACCGATTAAATATCGTCATCATCGTCGCCAGCATCGTCTGTTTCAAAACGAGTAAGACCTGTACGACCTTCATTTAACAATGTTTCTGCCAAAGCATCTTTGTCATCAAAATTATCTTTCATTAATACCGCTGTGATTGCTAAAGGCATGTTCATACCTGCAATGACTAATGTTTGAGCTAACATTCCTTTTTCTGAAAGGACATTTAAAGCATTTGTAAATGGTGAACCACTTAAGATATCAGCTAATAAAATAATTTCATCATCAGCTTGGATGTCTTTCACCAATTCTTTAAAGTTTTCTGCAAATTCATCTGCGCTCATACCGTCTTTTAAGCTTGTTGACAATACATCTTTACGATCGCCTGTCATCATTTTAACGGCTGAATGTAGTCCTGGAGCAAACTCACCATGACTTACTAAAATCACATATTTCATTCTTTTTTCCTCCGTTTGTTCTGTTATATCCATTATAGTGAAAAATGCGAGCGGTTTCAATCTTTAAAATTATTATTTTCACACATTTTACACATATTTAAGGGATATCCATCACACAGAATACACATTTATTGTAAGAGCCATAGAAACCCTTTTCAATAAGCATTTGTCATTACATTTTATGAC
>CAVKAP010000022.1:0-7892 GCA_963654445.1 Segatella copri | reverse complement strand
GTATCCAATCTTATGGAATTGCTAAAATTTGATTTTTTATAGGACTATGATAGAATAAGGATGGTGAAAATTATGAAAGATGTTTTAAATGTTATATTAATGTGTTTATCAGGCTTAATTATTATATTAACACTTTTGCAAGGTGGTAAATCCGATGGTCTCTCGGCTGCTTTTACAGGAAGTGGTGACTTGAACTTATTTGCCGTTCAAAAAGAGAGAGGACCAGAAAAAGTAATCAGTCGATTAACTTTATTTTGTGGAATTTTATTTTTTGCGTTAGTGATCGCATTACAAGTAGTATAGGCCGTATGGCCTTTTTTCTTTTTTAAGGAGGGAAAATGAGAGAAAAAATATTAGAATTATTTGAAGAAAAAAATGAATGGACTTTAAAAGAGCTTGAAGTGAAATTGAAATTAAGCTCTTCGAAGGCTTTTGTCGAATTAATTAAAGTATTAAATCAATTAGAAGATGAACATATTTTATTTAATAATCATACTACCTATATGTATTTGAATTCTGATCAATATCTCGTAGGAAAAGTAAAAGATATATCACGATTTGAATTGATGGTACGAAATGCCGATAAGAAGGTGTATGTTGTAAAGAAGAATAAACAAGAGGTCTTTGAAGGCGATATCGTATTGGTTCAGCTTGGAAGAGTAAATCAAATCAAGCATGTTTATGAGCATACAATTACTCATCTTACAGGTACTTTTTATAAGCGAAAAAATGAATTTATTTTCTTTAGTGACATCGACTATCATTGTTCGTTTGAAGTAACAAATTTAAAATCCTTTTCTATCCGACAAGGCTATAAAGCCGTTGTTCAAATCGTTTCCTATGCAAAACCATTACAAGTAAAAATTGTTGAAATGCTTGGGCATGAAAAGGATGCAGGGGTTGATATTAGCTCTTTATTGTATGCGAATCAAGTTCGTATGGATTGGAATGATAAGGTGAATCAGGAGCTTAAGAAAATTCCTTCTCAGGTCGTTCAAAAGGATTTTCATGAGAGAAAGGATTTACGTGATTTATTAACCTTTACCATTGATGGTGATGATGCGAAGGACTTTGATGATGCCATTTCTATTGAAAAGAATAAACAAGGATATATCTTATATGTTCATATTGCAGATGTTTCCAATTATGTAAAAGAGGGAAGTGCAATTGATCAAGAAGCCTTTTTACGCTCTACGAGTGTTTATGTTTGTGATCGTGTTGTTCCAATGCTCCCTTTTGAATTAAGCAATGGTATTTGTTCATTAAATCCAAATGTTGATCGTTGTACCTTAACTTGTAAGATGTATATGAATTCAAGAGGTCGTATTACTTCGTATGAAATTTTTCCATCGATGATCCATTCCGATATGCGTTGTACCTATCATAAAGTAAATCAAGTCTTAGATGGAGAAAAGGTGGATGAATATGAGGCCTTACTTGATGCTTTTACTCTTTTAAAGAAATGTACCTTAAAGCTTCAAAAACAAGCAGATAAGAGAGGTTCGATTGAATTTGAAACATCGGAATCTGAGCTCATCTTAAATGAAAAAGGAAAAGCGATTGATGTTCGAAAAAAGACGCGAGGCTTTGCGGAACAAATGATTGAAGAATGTATGATTTCAGCCAATGTATGTGTGGCAAATTATTTGCATTCCCATGATTTACCATGTATGTATCGAATTCATGAAAAACCTGATCCGGCAAAATTATTCTCCGTCCTTCAAGTTGCTAATGTCTTAGGTGCTTCGGTGGACTTTGATTGTGAAGATGTTAAGCCAAAGGATATTCAAGAATTTTTGGCTTCACTAGATGAAGATCAACATGAAATTCTATCGATGGTTAGTTTGCGTGCTATGCAAAAGGCACGCTATGATGAAAAATGTGTCGGACACTTTGGTTTGGCTTTGAGTGAATATTGTCATTTTACATCACCCATTCGACGTTACTCGGATTTAGTTGTACATCGAATGTTAAGAAAGTATGTATTTCATCAGGAATCCTTAAATAAGGTCGCTAAGGATAAGAAAAAAATAGAAAAACAAGCCTTTCATATTTCTGAGAAGGAAAGAGAAGCCATTCGTGTTGAACGTTTAGTCAATGATTACAAGAAAGCCGAGTATATGAAAAAGTATATTGGTAAAACCTATAGTGGACGTATCGTTGGTGTACAAAGCTTTGGCTTTTTTGTGGAATTAGAAAATACGGTAGAAGGCTTAGTTCCTGTACATACCTTATATGATGATTTTTATATCTATGATGAACTAAAAATGGAATTAAGAGCAGAATGTGGTCATCGCTCCTTCCAAATGGGTCAAAAGGTAAGAGTCGTCTGTACTGGTGTGGATGAGAAAAAAGGACAAATTGAATTTGCTCTTAGATAATAAAAAAAGAACGCAACTTCTAAGCTTAGAAGCTGCGCTTTTTTTAAAGTAAATCAAAATGCTTTAATGCATGTACGATGCCATCCTCTTTGACATCGGTTGTGATGTAGTTTGCTGCATCTTTGGCTTCTGGCATTCCATTGGCCATGGCTACACCAATATTTGCATAACGCAGCATGCCTGCATCATTGCCACCATCGCCAAAGGCCATGGTTTCTTCTTGTTGGAAGCCATAATAATCAAGAATTCTTTGAATCGCAATTTCTTTGCCACCATTGGAAGGAATAATATCCGTTGCGAAATCAACCCAACGAACCGATTTAAGACCTTGAATCCCTTTTAATAAAGCTTCATCCTCTTTGGCTGTTGTACCAATCATCATTTGATAAATATCCTTTTCAAGAATTTTTTCAATATCATTGGATGGAGGACAATTTTGACCCGCCATTTTAAAATAACGATCCAGATTATCTTGATAAAAATCACAGGTCATTTCATCTGTTGTCGCATAAGCGATTGCCTTATTGATTCTTTTGGCATTTTCTTGAATCTTTTTTAATTCATTTTTATCGATTGGATTTTTATAAAGAACATTTTCTTTGTCAAAACAATAGGCTCCATTAAAAGCTAAAGCTCCATCGAATTGGATTCCTTCAAATTTTGGAATCACAAAATTTGGACGTCCGGTGGCAAGAAACAATTTAATTCCTTTCTCTTGAAGCTTGCACAAGGATTCGATTACAGGCTTAGAAATACATTGAGAACCATAGTTGACTAATGTTCCATCTATATCAAAAAATATTATTTTAATCATGATTTCATTATAAAGATTTACAGACATTCTGTCTACTTTGGTCATAAATTTGGATGAATTGGTACTTGATTTGACCAATCAAAAAAAGACAGTAAGATAAAAGTATAAATCGAAGGGAGTGATTGCAATGAATAGCGTTCAAGATAGAAAAGTTGAAACAAAAGATTCAATTGTATCACTCTGTTCCAATACGATAACTGGGTAAATTTTATTTATCCAGTTTTTTTCATGGTGAAATCCATAGGAGGAATAATAAAATGGATCAAAATTTTAACAAAGTATTTTGGGATGCTTGTGCCCAAGGAGACTTCGCAATGGCAGCGGCTCAAATCAAAGCAGGAACAGATGTAAATTATCAAAATGGCGATGGACGTACCGCTTTAATGCGTGCAAGTAAAAGAGATCATAAAGAAATCGTTCAATTGTTAATTGACAATGGTGCTGATGTAAATCTAGTTGATAATAAAGGAAAAACCGCTTTAATGGGTGCTGCAAAAAAAGGAAATCGTACCATTTGTAAAGCCTTATTATTAGCTGGTGCAGATGTAAATGCCAAGGATGATCGGGGACGTACTTCTTTAATGCGTGCAGCTTTCTTAGGAAGAGATCGTTGTGTTGAGGTTTTATTGGATGCAGGTGCTGATATCAATACCCAAGATGAAGTTGGAAGAAGTGCATTGATGGAAGCATGCATTGCCTTTAAAAGAGATACGATTGCTCTCTTATTGAATCGAAATGCCAATGTGAATTTATTTGATAACAATGGATGTACTGCTTTAATGCGTGCTGCTTATGGTGGATATGCAAGCTTAGTTGAAAAATTACTATCTTATGGTGCCGATAAAGATATGCAAGATAAACAAGGAAATACAGCCCTTGATTATGTACGTGAAAGTAATCGAGCTCAATTAGAGCCAATCTTGAAGTAGGGGTAGCGATTATGCGAGATTATTTAAGTCATGAAGTAAGAAATGTCACTGTACTAGGTCATAGTGGTGCTGGTAAAACAGCGGTGATGGAAGCTTTATTGCTCTATACAAAAGCGACCGATCGTTTTGGAAAAACAAGTGAAGGAAGTAGTTTAATTGATTTTGATCCAGAAGAAATCAAACGTGGTTTAAGTATTTATACTTCAATTATTCCGATTGAATGGGAAAATTGTAAAATTAATTTTATTGATACACCAGGATATTTAGATTATGTCGGTGAAAAACAAGCTGGATTTGAAGTAGGGGATAGTGCTTTAATTGTTACAGATGCAAAAAATGTCTTAGAATCAGGTACAAAGCTAGCTTATAAGGCAGCTGTAAATGCAAAGAAACCAGCCATCTTCTTTATTAATAAATTGGATGATCCAGAAACAAATTTTGAAGAAGCTTATAATGCCTTACGTGAAGAATTTGGAAAGAGTGTTATTCCTTTTGAATTACCAATTGTTGAAAACAATGAAATTGTAGGTTCAGTTAATATTATTCGAAATAAAGCTTGGTACTATAAAGGTGAAAAAGCACAGGGGGATGTGCCTCAACCTGTACCTGAGGATTTACAAGATCTAGTCGCTGTTTATAAAGATCAAATTGCTGAAGCAGTAGCTATGGGTGATGATGAATTAATGGAAAAATTCTTTTCTGGTGAAGAATTTACGGATGCGGAATTAACAAAAGGTGTACGTATTGGTATTCGAAATGGAGAAATTGTTCCTGTCTATTCTGGTAGTGCAACCGAAATGATTGGAATTCGTCGTTTAATGGATTTGATTGTTGCTTATTTCCCAACCTATTCTGAAAAAGGTTTATATACAGCTACAACGCCAAATGATGAAATGGTTGAATTATTAACGAACGAAAAAGAAGTTTTAACTGCACAAGTATTTAAAACGATTGTTGATCCATTTGTAGGACGTATTTCTTATGTGAAGGTATTGAGTGGTGTTTTATCCAGTGATTCTGTTGTATCCAACGCAAATAACGGATCAAGTGAAAAGATTTCTACGATTTATATTATCAAAGGTAAGCACCAAACAGCCGTTGGAAAGCTCTTTACTGGAGATATTGGAGCCATCACAAAACTTCAATCAACCAAGACCAATGATACTCTTTGTGAAAAAGGAAAATTATTGATTGCTGATCCAATTCATTTTGATGAACCAATGTATGGACAAGCCATTTCCCCTAAGACGAAAAATGATGAAGATAAGTTATCGACTGGATTAGCTCGTTTATCTGAAGAAGATCCAACCTTTAAGGTTGTAAATAACAAAGAAACCGGCCAGACGGTTATTTATGGAATTGGTGATCAACACTTAGATGTTATTTTAAGTAAATTAGCCAATAAATATAAAGTCGGTGTTACAACGGCAGATCCAAAGGTAACCTATCGTGAAACCATTACGAAAAAAGCAACCGGTGAAGGCCGTCATAAAAAACAATCCGGTGGTCATGGTCAATTTGGACATGTCTTTGTCGATTTTGAACCAAATGAAGAGGTAGAAGATCTTGTATTTGAAGAAAAGGTATTTGGTGGAGCTGTTCCAAAACAATACTTCCCAGCTGTTGAAACAGGCTTACGTGAATGTGCTCAGTCTGGTCCACTAGCTGGATACAAAATGGTTCATGTCAAAGCAACCTTAATGGATGGAAAATATCATGATGTCGATTCAAGTGAAATGGCATTTAAAATGGCGGCGCATTTAGCCTTTAAAGATGCAATGAAAAAGTGTCATCCAATTTTATTAGAACCAATCATGAATGTGAAGGTAGTTGTTCCAGATGCATATACAGGTACGATTATTGGAGATTTAAATAAACGTCGTGGTGCCATTATGGGTATGGAACCATCTGAAGATGATCAAATCATTGAAGCCCAAGTACCATATGCTGAAATCTTACGCTATTCTTTGGATTTAAGAAGTATGTCACAAGGATTAGGAAGCTATACGATGTCGATGGAACGTTATGATCCAGTTCCAGATCAAATTGCTTCTCGTATTGTTGAACAATCAAAAAAAGATGATTAATTTATAAACCAGCTTCGGCTGGTTTTTTTTGAAAAGACTAGTATTTCTTATAAAATAAAGTATAATAAAAAAGCACGTCAATATTGATCGTAAGACAATAATTGATTTATGTGCGAGATGTTTTGATTTACATCGTATTCGTAAGAAACGAGAGTAGGAGGAAAATTGAATATGAAAAAATCAAGCTTTACGGCTAAACGCATGAGTACCTTAGCTTTACTTATTGCGATTATTTTGGTGATGTCGTTTACTCCGTTGGGGTACCTACAAATTGGACCTCTATCGATGAGTTTGTTGACGATTCCAGTAGCAATTGGTGCAATCGTTATGGGACCACAGGATGGAATGATTTTAGGTCTTGTTTTTGGATTGACTTCATTATTTAATGCGATGTCTGGAGCAAGTGCTATGGGTACCGCAATGTTTACGGTTAGTCCAATTGGTTGTTTTGTGGTATGCGTTGTAGCACGTGTATTAATGGGCTATTGTGCAGGGCTTGTTTATGAAGGTTTATCAAAAGTAAATGCTTCGAAACAAAAGATCAACTTTGCGATTAGTGGTTTATCTGCAGCTTTCTTTAACACGTTGTTTTTCATGGGAGCCTTATGTTTGTTCTTCTATGGAAGTGATTATGTACAAGGTTTGGTACAATCACTTCATGTAAGCAACCCATTGATGTTTGTGATTGTATTAGTTGGTGTACAAGGCGTAATGGAAATGTTCTTATGCTGTATCGTATCGACTGCAGTCAGTGTTCCATTGTCTAAAGTTATGAATAAATAAATTGAAAGTTAAGGCATTCGAAAGGATGCCTTTTTATGTGTTATAAAGAGGAGACTTATGATTTATCTAATTGTTGGAATAGTAATGATTTTCTTAATTGCCCTGTTTTTCAAATACAAAAAATACAATCGTTATGCAGATAAATTTGATGAGATTTATCCAAATCCAGAGAATGATAAAAACGAATAAATACTATACCTAGATACATTGGATTCAGTCACAAAAGAGATTGAATCCTTTTTTAGTCGCTACGCGACTAAGGAAGGTATCTCGATGGCGGAAGCCAAGAAGAAGGTAAAGAAGATAGATATCGAAGAATATAAGAGAAAAGCGGAAAAGTATGTGAAGGAAAAAGACTTCTCAGACCAAGCCAATGAAGAGATGCGACTCTACAATTTGACAATTAAAGTTAACCGATTGGAGCTGTTGAAAGCTAACATCGGTGCAGAATTAGTCAATGGTACAAATGAGCTTCAAACCTACTACGGTGATAAGCTTGACGAAGAGGTTATGAAAGAACTTGAAAGAAACGCTTCTATTCTCGGTCCATCTGTTTTAGATAACGCAAAGAATGCAAAGATAGCTGTTGATTCTTCCTTTCAAAATGCCACGTGGTCAGAGCGAGTTTGGAACAATCAGACGCTACTCAAGAATAGCTTAAGCAATATCATTTCCAATGCTTTGATTCAAGGAAAAAATCCAAGAGATTTTATATCACAAATCCGAAAGCAGTTTGATGTATCGAGATATCAAGCGGAAAGATTATTAAGAACGGAACTAGCACGAGCTAGGGTCCAAGCTCAAGCTGAAAGCTATACAGCTGAAGACATTGAAGACTACGAGTATGTCGCATGTAGCTTAACTGATTGCTGTAAGGTTTGTAAGGCACTTGATGGAA
>CAVKAP010000021.1:0-15769 GCA_963654445.1 Segatella copri | reverse complement strand
GACTGATCTTTGATCGGTCTTTTTTTTTGTCTATAAATCTTGTACAATAGGGGATATGAATAAAACGGATTTACAAAACCAAATACTTTCGGCATTAGATCAAGAAGACTTAAATCTTCTTTATGATTTATTACAAAAGTATGAATTATATTTTGATTATGATTCCTTCTATTATTTATCTTATAGTGATGGTCTTATCCTCCTTGAAGATTATGAGGAAATTTTAGCTTTGATGGATGAGGCTTTAGAGAATGGTATCGTCGATTCCTTTATTTTTGAGAGAAAAGGAGATGCTCTCTATGCCTTGGCAGATTATCAAGAAGCGCTCACTTCTTATTTAAATTGTGATTTTAATTCAGATGATTTGGATTCTTTGCATGTACTTTTTATGATTGGTCTTTCTTATAAGGAGTTGGGCTTTTTTGAAGAAGCCATTCCTTTTTTTGAGGATATTTTATTAGAGGAAGAGTCAAATACCTATACCTTATTTCATTGTGGACTTTGTTATTTAGAAATAAATCAAATAGAAAGAGGACGAGAATATTTGGATCGTGTTGTTGATTTGGATGATTCCTTTCTTTATGAAATTGTCGAGAACTTAATTGATTTTGATTCTGAGCTTTTCTTTCATTTCTTGAATCGTTTATCCGATATTGATGATCAAGAAGAATTGTCTTGTCGATATTACTTTACGCAAGGGGACTATGCTCAAGCCATTCTTTTTTGGACGGCCTTCACCAAAAGACATCCTTTTTTACACAATATCGATTATTTAGCTAAAATCTATGATTTAAATCGAGATAAAGAACGAGCAGAAACCTGCTATCAACGGATTTTACAGGATCAAAATTCCGATGATTCTTATTATGGCATCAGTGCTGTTTTAAATGCGTATCATTATTTAAATGATTCTTCTTATTCTTCCTATGTTCAGAGCAATTTGGCTTCAATCGAAGCATATCCTCCAATTTATCTTCTCTTTTTAGATTTTTTGGTTAAAATGCAGGATCAAGATTTTTTACCTCGGCTTTTTTTTATCAATCTTGTTTCTAGCTTTGATGCGCATGAGCTCGAAGAATATCGTTCATTGCGTCTGACCTATTCGATATTAATGGGAGAATATCAAGAAGCCATTGATTATTTATTATCCATCTCACCCGAAGAGTTTGATCATTATTATCGCATGCTGGTAATTGCGTATTTTTATAATGGTGATTATGAAGAAGTTTTAGCAATTTATCATAAGGGTATGCCAAATGGTCTGATTGCGAGTATGGCTTATATGAGTTATATTTCTCTACAACGCTTTGATGAAGCCGATGCGTTTTTAATTCAATTTACCAATGAAATAAAAAAAGGAAATCCAATTGAAGAAATGGATGTTTTCTTACGTTATGTAAACGATTTATCCATGAATCTATCGAAGGAAGAACTTTAAAGCTTGCGTGTTTGATTAAAATAGTGTATTTTGACATTTGATGATTAAATAGATAAGGAGGACAAGATGCAGTTAGTTAGTATTTTGGTTCCTGTATATAATGTAGAAGATTATGTTGGTCAATGTTTAGATTCTTTAGTGAATCAAACTTATCCAAATATTGAAATTATTGTGATCAATGATGGCTCCACCGATCGTTCCTTAGAAATTGTAGAAGCCTATCAAAAGAAATATTCGCAAATCCAGCTTTATTCGTATAAGAATGCTGGTGTTTCGACTACTAGAAATCGAGCTTTATCGAAAGCTAATGGCGATTGTCTTATGTTTGTCGATAGTGATGATTCGCTTTCTTTGAATACGATTGAAGAAATGGTGCGTATGATGGAAGATGAAGATTGTGATATTGTCACCTGTGGCTATTCCTTTGAATTTAAGCACTTTAAGATTAATCGAAGAGTCGCTAAAGATGGAATTATGAGCAATCTTGAAGCCTTACATTCTCTAGCAAAAGGAACAGGCATTAATAACTATCCTTGGGCCAAGCTCTTTAAACGAAGCTGCTTTAAAGGGGTTCGTTTTCCAGAAAATCAAGAAGCGTTTGAAGATGCTTATACCATTTTTAAAGCCATTATTCATGCGCGTAAAATTGGTAATATTTCAAAGCGTTATTATCATTATAACCATCGTGTAGGATCATTAACCAATCAAATGGATTTAAAGACGATTTATCGAATGCGTGAATCCATTCGCTATCAACAAAGCTATTTGGAACGTTATTATCCAGAAGAGCATTTTGAATTTGCGATTCAATATTATAATACGGATATGGTCTTACTTTTTACCATGCTTCGTTATTATAATCGAAATGATCATGTCAAGTATGATCCAAGTGAGATTGATTGGAAACAGATTAACATTATTTATCGAATCGGTTATCTTCTTTTTAGAAATATTGTCTTATGGAAGCTTGGATGTCATTATCAAGCCCAGGAGGATTTTGAGTCATGATCCGATTAGCTACGCTTCAAGATCTTCCTATATTAGAAGAAATCTATGATATTGCCAGGGCCTATATGCGTGCCCATGGAAATATGACACAATGGGCAGATGGACATCCGAATAAAAATGATCTGTCGGTTGATATTGAAAATCAACGTTTGTATGTCGTAGAAGAAAATGGTGAAATCGAAGGATCCTTTGTGTTTTATATCGGAATCGATCCAACCTATGTCTATATTGCGGATGGTCAATGGTTAAATGACAAGCGTTATGGTGTCTTACATAAGGTGGCCAGTCGTCAAAGAATTCGAGGGGTTGCCAAGGCTATGATTGCCTATGGCAAAGAACACATTAACAATTTAAGAATGGATACGCATGCGGATAATATTCCTATGCAGCATTTTTTAGAGAAGAATGGGTTTCAACATGTTGGAACAATTTTTTTAGCGAATGGAGATCCCCGTTTAGCTTATCATTATATTGATCAAAAAGAAGGAGAAAAAAATGGCATTTGAATCATTAAGTGATCGCTTAAGTAAGGCGATTAAAAATATATCCGGACAAGGAAAACTGACGGAAAAAAACATGAACGATATGCTCAAAGAAGTTCGTATGAGTCTTCTTGAAGCCGATGTGAATTATGGCGTAGTGAAGGATTTTGTTGCCAATGTAAAAGAGAAAGCCATTGGACAAGAGGTCTATGATTCTTTAAATCCAAGTCAAATGGTCGTGAAGATCGTTCGTGATGAAATTCAGGAATTACTAGGACAAGAGGATGCCCAAATTCACTTTAAAAAACAAGGCATGACCACAATTATGATGGTTGGTCTACAAGGTACAGGTAAAACGACCGCATCCGCTAAGATTGCCAAGTATTGTCAAAATAAATTGAAAAGACGAGTTTTATTGGTTGCCTGTGACGTGGTTCGTCCGGCTGCCATTGAACAGCTTCAAACCTTAGGGAAAGAAATTGATGTTGAAGTCTTTTCATTAGGTGCCAATGTCGGCGCAGTGGAAACCGCCAAACAAGCCCTTGATTATGCACAGGATCATCAAAAGGACCTTGTGATTTTTGATACGGCTGGACGTTTACATATTGATGAAGCCTTGATGAAGGAGCTTTCCGATATGAAGGCGTTGGTTCAACCGGATGAAATTCTATTAACGGTTGATGCGATGACCGGTCAAGATATTATTACCGTTGCGACCGATTTTAATGAACAATTAGATATTACAGGATTAATTGTGACGAAATTGGATGGTGATGCTCGTGGTGGTGGTTTACTTTCCGTTCGCAGTATTACCAAGGTTCCAGTTCTATTTGTATCCAATGGTGAAAAAGTGGATGATCTAGAAGCCTTCCATCCAGATCGTATGGCCAATCGTATCTTGGGTATGGGGGATGTATTAACGCTAGTTGAACAAGCTCAAGAAAAGATGGATATGGAAATCCAACAAAAGACAGCAGAGCGTATGCAACAAGGAATTTTTACCTTTAATGATATGTTGGCGCAATTTGGTCAAATGAAAAAAATGGGTTCCTTCCAAGGTATGTTAAAAATGATTCCTGGTTTAGGGAAGATGGCACGAAATATTGATAATGATCAAATGGATGCTTCGATGAAACAAGCGGAAGCCATTATTCAATCCATGACCCCTTATGAAAGAGATCATCCAGAATGCCTAAAGGCCTCTCGTAAAAACCGTATTGCGAAGGGAAGTGGCGTAAAGGTCATGGAAGTCAATAAGCTGATCAAGCAATTAGAACAAATGCAGATGGTTACCCGCATGATGTCTGGTGGAAGTATGCCAAATATGGCAGCTCTACAAAATATGCAGCGTGGCGGTGGCATGCCAGGTGCAAGTAAGCATGCCGGAAGTAAAAAACAAAAGAAAAAGAGAAAAAAGAAAAGAAAATAAGAAATGTGGTTGGTTTCAACCACATTTTTAAGGAGGAGAAAAATGGGAAAAGAGAAGAAAAGTGGATTTAGTGGACAGCTTGGCTTTGTTCTTGCGGCAGCTGGAAGTGCTGTTGGTGTTGGTAATATTTGGCGCTTTCCATATTTGGCGGCTAAAGATGGTGGAGGATTATTCTTAATCATCTATTTAATTTTGATTGTCACCTTTGGTTTTACCTTATTGACTTCAGATATTGCGATTGGTCGAAAAACCAAACGAAGCTCCATTGGTGCGTATGCAATGATGCGTCCGAAATGGAAGTTTTTAGGAATTTTAACCTTTATTGTACCGGTGCTCATTATGACCTATTATGCGGTTATTGGTGGATGGATTACGCGTTATATTGTTGCTTATATTTCTGGGCAAGGAAGTGTGGCAGCCAGTGATAGCTTCTTTACAGATTTTATTACATCACCAGTTTCAAGCTCGTTGTATGCCTTATTTTTTATGATTGTGACAGCAGCCATTATCTATAATGGCGTGCAAGGTGGAATTGAAAAATGTAGTCGTATTGTCATGCCAATTTTATTGGTCATGATTGTCGGTATTGCGATTTATTCGATGACGCTATCCTTTACAGATTCCAACGGAGTAACTCGAACATCGATTCAAGGCTTTTTAACCTATGTTACGCCAAATCTTGAAGGACTTACGCTTTCTCGCTTTCTACAAATCTTATTGGATGCGATGAGTCAATTGTTCTTCTCCTTAAGTGTTTCTATGGGAATTATGATTACCTATGGCTCCTATGTGAAAAAGGATGTTGATTTAAATAAGTCCATTACACAAATTGAATTTTTTGATACCTTAGTTGCCTTTCTGGCTGGAATGATGATTATTCCTGCCGTTTATGTCTTTTCTGGTACCGAAGGAATGCAATCAGGACCAAGTCTAATGTTTGTGTCTTTGCCTAAGGTCTTTAATGCGATGGGATCCTTTGGTTGGATTGTTGGTTTAGTCTTCTTTGTGATGGTTGCCTTTGCGGCACTTACAAGCTGTATTTCCGTATTAGAAGCCATTGTAGCCAATTGTATCGATATCTTCCAAAAGGATCGTAAGAAGGTGACCATTGGAGCAAGTATTATCTATTGTATTGCATCGGTTGTGATTGCCTTAGGCTATAGTTTATTCTATGTTGAGATTCCTTTACCAAATGGAACGATTGCCCAATTATTGGATCTGATGGATTATATCTCCAATAGCTTTATGATGCCTTTTATTTCATTACTCTCCACCATTTTAATTGGTTGGATTGTCGGTCCACAATGGATCATTGATGAAGTTGAATATGGTGGTAAGAAATTTAGAAGAAAACAGCTCTATATCGTGATGATTAAATATATTGTTCCAATCATGATGTTTATTCTTTTCTTACAATCAACGGGCATCTTATCTAAAATATTATAGTGTAAAGGAAAAAACCTTGACACTATATTTTAGCTTATGCTATAGTAAGTGAGCTTAAAGAAAAGGTAGGTATTTCGTATGGTTAAATTACGTTTAAAAAGAATGGGTAAAAAAGGAAGTCCTTTTTACCGTATTGTAGCAGCAGATTCTCGTAGTCCTCGTGATGGACGTTTTATTGAAGAATTGGGAACTTACAATCCAATCGCAAAAGAAAACCAAGTTACTTTAGATGAAGAAAAAGTAATGAAATGGTTAAAAAATGGAGCTAAACCTTCAGATACAGTTCGTTCAATTTTATCTAAACAAGGACTTATGAAAGCATTCCATGAGTCTAAAATGGCTAAATAGTGATGGTTGATTTAGAAAAAACTTTATTTGACTTATGTCAGCCTTTGGTTGAAGAAAAAGAGAGCTTATCGGTTAAGACAATGTCTTCAACCAATGAAAATGAAATTTTATTATATGTTTATGCGAACAGTGAAGATGTAGCTCGTTTGATTGGTCGTCGTGGATCAATGGCAAGCAGTTTACGTCAAATGATGTCAATTGCGGCTAGAAACGAACATAAACGTGTTTCGGTAAAATTTGAAGCATATTAGGATGTGAATATTCGCATCCTCATTTTTTTAGGAGGAAGCTTATGGTAAAAGTAGCCACCATTATTAATACACATGGATTAAAAGGGGAATGTAAATTGTATTTACATACCGATGATGCATCCAATCGTTTTGCGAAGGGGAAGCATTTATATTTCGAAGATGGACAAGAGCTTGTGGTTCAATCCTTTCGTATGCAAAAAGGCTTTGGCTATGTGAAGTTTGAAGAAATTCAATCCATTGATGAAGCCGAGAAATACAAACAGAAAATCCTATGGATCAAAGAAAGCGAGCTTCCTGCATTGGAGCAAGGGCATTACTATTATTTCGAATTGATGGATTGTGAGGTCTACAATCAAGAAAAGGAATATTTAGGAAAGGTATTAGACATTTTAGAAACCGGAGCTAATCTTGTTTTAAGAATCGGAAATGAAAAAGATAACTTTTTATGTCCTTTTGTACCAAGCTTTATTGAAAATGTAGATGTTGCATCGAAAACGATTGTCATAAAAGAAATGGATGGCTTACGATGAAAATTACGATTTTATCCTTATTTCCAGAATACTTTGCTCCTTTGATTAAAGAAAGTGTGATTGGTAGAGCCTATAAAAATGGGTTATTTGAATTTGAGGTTGTTAATTTTCGTGATTATACCCTTGAAAAGCATGGCCATGTCGATGATACGCCCTTTGGTGGTGGTGCAGGACAGGTCTTAATGTGTCAGCCAATTATCGATGCCTTAAAGGCTGTACGACAAGACAACAGCAAGGTTATCCTACTAAGTCCACAAGGACAAACCTTTAATCAATCAAAGGCCTTCGAATTATCCAAGGAAGAGCATTTGATCTTTATTTGTGGCCATTATGAGGGCTTTGATGAGCGCATTCGGGATTATGTAGATCTACAAATCTCTTTAGGTGATTTTGTGCTGACGGGTGGTGAACCGGCTTGTATGGTGATGTGTGATGCGATTATTCGTTTGTTAAATGGAACCATTAAAAAACAATCCAGTGAGGATGATTCCTTTAGTGATGGCCTTTTAGAATATCCCCAATATACCAAGCCAAGAGAATATGATGGAAAGCTGGTTCCTGAAGTATTATGGAGTGGCAACCATGCCCATATCGCAAAGTGGCGTCATGAAATGGCTTTAAAAAACACCGCAAAATATCGTCCAGATCTATTAGAAAAGAAAGAGCTTTCTGAAGAGGATCAAAAAATTGTCGATTCGATATTGAAATCGAATGACGAATAATGTATTATATTAAGGCATTTGTGCCGATGTGTTCCGCTGGCAATTCTTGTGTATGAACAAAATCATCGTATGGAAGAATAGGAGGAAGAAAGATGAATTTAAATTTAGTAAACGAAGTGACAAAATCACAATTGAAAAAAGATATCCCTGCATTCCGTAGTGGTAGTACAGTTCGTGTACACGTACGTATCGTAGAAGGTGAAAAATCACGTATCCAGGTTTTCGAAGGTGTAGTAATCGAAAGAGCTGGTGGAGGTATTTCTGAAACTTTCACAGTACGTAAGATTTCTAGTGGTATTGGAGTTGAACGTAAATTCCCTTTACATTCACCAATCATTGAAAAAATCGAAGTAGTACGTCATGGTAAAGTTCGTCGTAACAAGTTAACTTACTTAAGAGGACGTTCTGGAAAATCTGCTCGTTTAAAAGAAATTCGATAAGAAAGTCGCGCAAGCGACTTTTTTGATAATAGAGGCAATTTATGAAAAAGAAAAATGTAAAAAGTAAATATAGTGACGATTATGAAAAATCGCTATCGGAAGAGATTCTTGATTTTATTAAAGTATTTTTAGGTACCGCATTATTTATTTTAGTTTTTGTTCATTTTATTGCAGCACCGGTAACGGTTTCTGGACGTAGTATGTATCCAACCTTAAAAGATAAACAATATGGCTTTACCAATATTATCGGTTTGTCTTTTTCTAAGCCTGAACGCTTTGATGTGGTGGTTGCGACTATTTATGATGAGCAGACCCAACAAAATGAGCATTGGGTAAAGCGTGTCATTGGGATGCCTGGAGATACAATCGAAGGAAAGAATGATCAAATCTATATCAATGGAGAGGTTTTAGATGAATCGAGCTATATTTCAGAATCCTATCGTCAAAAGATGATTAAAAAGTTTGGGGCCTTTAATATGGATTTTGAAGCAGTAACCCTAAAGGACAATGAATATTTCTTAATGGGAGATAATCGTCCTTATTCAAAGGATTCTCGTTATTCCGATGTAGGACCGGTAACAGCCGATCAATTCTATGGAAAAGGGGTCTTTGTGATTTGGCCATTTAATCAAATGGGAGGTCGCTAATGGCAGATATTCAATGGTTTCCTGGGCATATGACCAAGGCAAAACGCCAAATGGAACAAAATTTAAAGTTGGTTGATTTTGTGATTGAAATTCGTGATGCGCGTATGCCTTTATCCAGTCGAAATCCGATGTTGGATGAAATGTTGCATAATAAGCCCCATCTTATTGTGTTATCCAAAAAGGATAAAGCTGATCCTCAAGCAACCCAACAATGGGTAGATTTTTTAAAAGCCAAAGAAGTTCAAGTTCTCGCTTTAGATTTAATTCATGATAATTTTAAAGCCCTTGTTTCTAAGGCAAGTAAGGAGCTATGTGCACCTTTAATTGAAAAACAAAAAAGAAGAGGAATGCGACCACGTCCATTAAGAGCGATGGTTTGTGGAATTCCCAATGTTGGAAAAAGCACAATGATTAATTCCATTGCTCGTCGTAAGGCAGCACAAACGGCTAATCGACCAGGGGTGACTAAATCTCTTCAATGGATTCGTTTTGGTGCAGATATTGAGCTATTGGATACACCAGGTGTGCTATGGCCAAAATTTGATGATGAAAATATTGGCTTACGATTGGCTTTATTGGGCTCTATTCGAGATGAAGTCGTTTCTATGGAGGATTTAGCCATCTTTGCCTGTGATTGGTTAATGAAGGTGCATCCGGAAATCATTCAAAATTATTACCAGGTTGATTTAGAAGAGGATGCCTATCATACCTTACTCGCAATTGGAAAAAAGCGAGGTATGCTTCAAGCCGGTCAAGTGGATGAAGAACGCTTAATGCGGGCTTTTGTCAAGGATATTCGTTCGGATAAATGTGGACGAATTACATGGGAGCTACCCAATGATTGAACATCCTTTAGAGCTGGATTATGATTGTGCTCTTTTAGGTCTAGATGAGGCTGGAAGAGGGCCTATGGCTGGACCTTTAGTTGTAGCGGGTGTCATCTTTCCCTATGGTTATACAAATCAAGCCTTGGATGATTCAAAAAAGCTGACAGAAAAGAAAAGAGAAGCACTCTATTCGCAAATTAAAGAGGATGCCATGTGGTATCAAATTGTCTTTGTGGATGAAAGGACGATTGATCAAAAAAATATCTATCGAGCTACCCAGGATGCGATGTTAGAAATAGCGAAAGAAGCACCTACGAATCTTATCTTAAGTGATGCGATGAAATTACCCTTAGCTTCAAAAAAGGTATACCCGATTATTAAAGGAGATCATAAATCCATTTCCATTGCGGCAGCTAGTATTCTTGCCAAGGTCAGTCGGGATCATTATATGATGAAGCTCGATCAAATGTATCCTGAATATGGTTTTTCCAAGCATAAGGGCTATCCAACCAAGGCGCATAAGGAAGCTTTGATTCAATATGGTGTATTGGATTGTCATCGAAAGAGCTATGGTCCAGTGAAAGAACAATTGGAATATAAATTATTTTGACGCTTATGCGTCTTTTTTTTCTAAAGAAATCGTATAAGAAGATATGAACAATTTATCAAAACGAATTTTATACTATGCGATTCAATATGGTGGAGAATGGAATAAAATCGCAAATGCTCTAAAAAATCATGAATACTATAAGGAAATTGATTATCCCTATGCCTATATTACTATTGCCGATAAAGACTATCCGACCTGTTTTCGTAGGCTACGCTATCCTCCCTGGATCCTTTTTTATCAAGGAAATTTAGCTTTACTTGAAAAAAGATGCATTGGTATTGTGGGAGCAAGAAAAGCTTCCAATCAAGCTTTAATCAATACATCAAATATTGTCCAACATATAAAAGAAAGCTATTGTATCGTATCTGGATTAGCCAAAGGAATTGATGCAGCTGCTCATCAAAATGCGAAGGATACCATTGCCTTCATTGGTTGTGGAATCGATCGGATCTATCCCAAAGAGAATATCGATTTATATCAAAGAATAAAAAAACAAGGCTGTATTCTTAGTGAATATCCCATGGGTGTAGCGCCATTGGCTCATCATTTTCCTTGGCGCAATCGTTTAATATCTGCATGTATTGAAGCTTTAATTGTCATTGAAGCGACCTTTAAAAGTGGAACGATGTTAACCGTAAATTCCTGTATTGAATTGTCGGTTCCAGTCTATTGTTTACCAACAGCTTTTGAAAATGATCAGTATCCTGGTTGTAATGCCTTGATAGAAAGTGGAGCGAATATTTTATCGAATATTCATGAGGTGGATAAGATATTCATTTGACAAATTCACGCTTTTATTGTTTTATGTATCTTGAATTGAGGGTAAAAAATGAAAAAACACTTAGTAATTGTCGAATCGCCTTCCAAATCGAAGACGATTGAAAAATATTTAGGAAAAGAATATAAGGTTGTTTCAAGTAAGGGTCACGTCTGTGATTTAGCAACCCGAGGCAAGGAAGGCCTTGGAATTGACGTGGATCACGATTTCGAAGCAACCTATTCCATTAGCCGTGAGAAAAAAGCGGTCGTAAAGGAATTAAAGGAAGATGTAAAAAAAGCCAAGGATGTCTATTTGGCAAGTGACCCGGACCGTGAAGGAGAGGCCATTGCCTGGCATTTAGCTCGAGTCTTGGATTTAGATGTTGAGCATACCCATCGTATTGTCTTCCATGAAATTACCAAGCCAGCGGTCTTAGAGGCCTTAGAGCATCCAAGTACAATTGATATGAATTTGGTTCGCTCGCAAGAAACAAGACGTATGTTGGATCGTATTATTGGCTTTAAATTAAGTAAGCTTCTACAAAATAAGATTCAATCCAAGTCAGCAGGTCGTGTACAATCGGTTGCTTTACGTTTAATTGTCGAAAGAGAAAATGAAATCAATCGATTTAAGCCCGAAGAATATTGGACGGTTCATGCATTGATTCAAAAGAACCAATCAAAATTTGAAGCCAATCTCGTAAAGGTCGATGGCAAGAAGGCGGATTTAAAGAATGCCGAACAATGTCAAGCAGTGATTGCCCAATGTAATCAAGACTTTGTGGTAGATTCACTAAAGAAACGATCAAAGAAAAAACAAGCCAAGCTTCCATTTACCACGTCAACGCTCCAACAGGAAGCCAGTACAAAACTAAATTTAGGCGCAAGACGTACCATGAGTATTGCCCAACGTCTCTATGAAGGAATTGACTTAGGTGGAAGCCAAGAGGGTTTGATTTCATATATGCGTACGGATTCAACTCGTTTATCACCATTATTTGTAGGTGAAGCCGAAGCCTTTATTGAAGAGGTCTACGGAAAGGAATATGTTGGAAAAGCGCATCAAAAGAATTCAGCCAATGCGCAGGATGCCCATGAGGCCATTCGTCCAACCGATATTCATCGTACACCAGAATCCATTAAAGAATATTTGACCAATGAACAATATCGTTTGTATTCATTGATTTATGCACGTACCTTAGCTTCCTTAATGAAAGAAGCAAAATTTGACGTAACAACTGTATCCATTTTAAACAATGGAGTGGAATTCAAAGCAAGTGGTCAAGTGATGACCTTTGATGGTTATACTAAGGTATATAAAAAATATGAAAAAACATCGGATGAAACCTTACCTCTTCTAGAAGAAAAAGAAGTCTTAAAGGATGTAAAGGTAGATGGAAAACAACATTTTACCGAACCACCTGCACGCTATACCGAAGCGAAGCTAATTAAAGAATTAGAAGAAAAATCCATTGGTCGACCAAGTACCTACGCAACCATTATTGATACGATTCAAAAGCGTAATTATGTTACATTAGAGAAAAGCTCAGAGACCAGTCGTACCAAGGTCTTTAAACCAACCGAGCAAGGTATACTAACCGATGAAAAGCTCCAACAATACTTCTCATCCGTCATTAATGTAGAATATACAGCCAATATGGAAAAGACCTTGGATGAAATTGCCCTAGGGCAACAGGACAATATCGCTTATTTACATAAGTTCTATGATTTCTTCCAGCCTTTGGTCGAAGATGCTTATGAAAAAATGCCAAAGAAGGAATTAGAACGTGTTGGAAGAGAATGTCCAGATTGTGGCGGTGAATTGGTTTATCGAAATGGTCGTTTTGGAAAATTCATTTCTTGTATCAACTTTCCAAAGTGTAAGCATACCGAAAATCTAGAGGTTCCGAAGGAAGCCGAAGGCGAGAAGAAGGTCTGTCCAAAATGTGGCGCTGATATGGTAATTAAAAGAGGGCGCTATGGTCAATTCTGGGCTTGTTCTAATTATCCAGATTGTAAGACCATTGTTCCTTTAAAGGAAAAAGCCAAACCAGAACCAACTGGTGAAAAATGTCCAGAGTGTGGAAGTGATTTGGTTCGTCGTAAATCACGCTTTGGAACAACCTTTATCGGATGCTCCAATTATCCAAAATGTCGCTATATCAAAAAAGAACCAAAGAAGAAAAAGGAAGAAACAGAAAAAGAATGAAAGAAGTAACCATTATAGGCGCAGGACTTGCGGGTAGTGAAGCCTGCTGGCAGCTTGCGAAAAGAAAGATTCCTGTTCATTTGATTGAAATGCGTCCGGTTAAGTCACCTCCTGCCTTTCATACCGATCAATTTGCGGAATTGGTTTGTTCCAATTCCTTACGCTCCAATTCTTTAAATAATGCGGTAGGAATTCTAAAAGAGGAATTAAGAAAAATGGATTCCTTAGTGATGAAAGCAGCTGATGAGAATGCTGTTCCGGCTGGAAGTGCATTGGCCGTGGATCGCAAAGGCTTTTCCAAACAAATTACGGATACCTTAAAAGGCTTAGAGAATGTACGAATCAGCTATGAAGAAGTCACTGAAATTCCAGAAGGACCTACCATTATTGCCAGTGGACCTTTAACCAGTGATGCCCTTGCTCAATCCATTCAAGCCTTCCTACAAAAGGAAGCCCTTCATTTTTATGATGCAGCGGCTCCCATTATTGAAAAGGATTCTATTGATTTTTCAAAGGCCTATTTTAAATCACGCTATGATAAAGGAGAAGCCAGCTATATCAATTGTGCGATGAATCAAGAGGAATTTGATCGTTTTTATGAAGCTTTAATTCAAGCTGAATGTGCGAAAATGCATGATTTTGAACAAACCTATTTTGAAGGTTGTATGCCGGTGGAAGAAATGGCTCGTCGAGGAAAGAAGACCTTATTATTTGGACCATTAAAGCCAGTGGGTCTAGAAAAGGATGAAAATGCGCATCCAGTTGCGGTTGTACAATTGCGTCAGGATAATGTAGGAGCCACGATGTATAATATCGTTGGTTTTCAAACCCATCTAACTTGGCCAGAACAAAAAAGAGTCTTTTCTTTAATACCAGGACTTGAAAATTGTAAGATTACCCGCTATGGTGTTATGCATCGAAATAGCTTTATTTCCAGTCCAGAGGTATTAGAAGAAACCTATCAGTCCAAAGAAAGAGAAGATTTATTCTTTGCGGGACAATTAACCGGCGTTGAAGGCTATGTTGAAAGCTGTGCCAGTGGCTTGATTGCAGGAATCAATATGGCAAGATTGATCGAAGATAAGGAACCCATTCGCTTTGGAAATACATGTGTCATGGGAAGTCAAGCCTACTATATTACACATTGTGATCCCAAGCATTTTCAACCGATGAATGCCAACTTTGGACTTATGCATTTAAAGGAAAAATGTAAAAAACGTGAAAGAAAAGAAAAGATGGCCCAACAAGCTCTCAATCGAATTGATGAAATTATAAAAGAGGAACTATGAAAGAATACGTTGAACGATTTTTAAATTATATTTATCAAAAGAATTCCCAGTCGAAAGATACATATGATTCTTATAAAAGAGATCTCGTTCAACTCATGGATTATTTAACGAGTCAAGGAATCACATCCTTTCAGGATGCCAATCGACTCGTTTTTTTAAATTTTATATCGACCATTCAATTAGAAAAACAAGCTAAGCCATCGACCATTGCAAGAAAGCTGAGCACCTATCGTTCCTTTTATCGTTATTTAAATGAATACATTGGTTTAGATGTAAATCCCTTAGAATCCATTTCAGTTCCAAATAAGAAAAGAAAGATACCAGATTTTTTATTTATCAATGAAATTGAATATTTTCTAGATAGCTATCAAACAGAGGATCCAGTTGGATTACGTGATCAAACGATGTTTACCTTATTGTATGCCTGTGGTTTGCGTGTCAGTGAATTGTGTTCTCTACAATGGAATCAAATTGATTTAAATAGTCGCATTGTACGTGTATTAGGAAAGGGAAAGAAGGAACGCTTGGTTCCCTTTTTCTCCGGATTTGAAAAGCAATTAAAGAACTATAAGCTTCGTTATTGGGAAAAATATGCCGAAAGTGATTTTGTCTTTGTGAATCAAAGAGGAAAAGGATTTACTAGTCGTGGTATTCAATATTTGATGCAGAAGCATGCGAATGAAATTGGCATGCATATGAAGCTTCATCCCCATATGTTTCGTCACAGCTTTGCGACCCACCTATTAGATCATGGAGCCGATATTCGTTTGGTTCAAGAGCTATTAGGGCATGAAAGTCTATCTACAACCCAAATCTATACCCATGTATCGATGCAAAAAATACAAGATGAATATCAAAAAGCGCATCCATTAGCTAAAAAAGAATCCTGAACCTTGTTCAGGGCTTTTTTTTTGAAAAAAAGTGCAACTTTTTTAAAAGTAATTGCGTTAAATAGAGTGAAAGGAGTGAGAGATTTGTATCGAACGAAAGATTATTCGCTTTATTGTAATTTTTTATGACATTTATACAAAATTGGAGTATATTAAATTTATACTTGTAAAAAGAGAAAGGAATTTTTTAAAGTGAAAAACACAAACAAAATTTTAATGACAGCTGTGGCAGGTTTAACAGCTGTACAAGGCGTAAATGGGGGGGGTAACAAAGCCTGTATTTGCGCTTGAAGCAAATGGCTCTGCTATTCAAGAAGCCTCAAAACAAAGCTCTACACAAGAAGAATTAGAACAAAAAATTAGTGATGCACAAAAGGATGTATCCACAAAACAAGAAGCAGCAAATCAACAACAAGCTCTTTCTGATGCTGCCAAGCAAGCGTA
>CAVKAP010000020.1:0-30348 GCA_963654445.1 Segatella copri | reverse complement strand
TCTTCAGCAATTTCTTCGCCCCCTTTATAATCTGTAAAATCAATATAATATTTTTTATCAGTGGGAGTTTAATTTGTTTATAGAACAGAAATACCGAATACTCGATAATTTTTTTAATTTATAATATTTTTTATGTTTATTTTATAAACACATTTTATCACATTTAAGCATATCTATCCTTGGATTTGATTACTTAACACACCTCCTTCTCTACTTTACTGCCTTGTTCTTAGAACAACGCAAATCAAAACATCAAAGTTTTCCTCCTTTCAGTGATGTTTCATAGAAGGATGTGATTTTTATGCGAAAAAAAAGAGTGGAATTTCCACTCTATTGAATTGCACGTATGACTTCATTGACACTACGTACCTTTTTAAGATTTGATATCAATGTTCGTAAATGATTGGCATCCTTAATACGAACCGTTAATTTTGTCGTTGCTGTCAAGCTATTGTTGTCGACACCAGAATCCACATGCTTTAAATTGGCATTGCATTGTTGAACCATCGTAACAATATCACTCAACAAGTAATTTCGATCGGAGCTATGAATAATCAATAAGACCTCATATTGCTTTTCTTCAATATTTTCTTCCCATTGAACCGGTAATAAACGCTTTGTTTCATTAGCTACATTGGGACAATCCTTACGATGCACCTTGACACCATGTCCCGTTGAAATAAAGCCAACGATATCATCACCAGGAATCGGATTACAACAATTTGCCAAGCTGACCGCGATGCTATCTACACCCGGTACAATGACTCCACAAGCACTTTTCTTACGATTTGTTGATGAATCCTTATTATACATTCGCATAATTTCTTGATCATCTAAGGCCTTGGTTTGGGTGCTACCTAAACGATCAACGATAGCTTGCATTGAGATTCTTTTCTCAGCAATTCCAACATAGAAATCATCTAAGGTTTTAAAGGACATCGATCCAATAATCGATTCTAGACGTTGAGGTTCAATTAACTTTTCCTCCAATTGACGATGAGCAATTTCATCATGCAGCATCTGTTGTCCCAATTTAATTTGTTCCTTTTGTTCTTCTCGGGATTTCTTTTGTAGGAAAGCACGAATCTTATTACGGGCATGCCCACTTTTAACGATTTTAATCCAATCTGGACTTGGTCCAGGTGAATTTTTATTGGTTAAAATTTCCACGACATCTCCATTATGAAGCTTTGTATTTAAAGGAACAATGGCACCATAAATCTTTGCACCAACGGTTTTATGCCCCACATCCGTATGAATACGATAGGCAAAATCAATCGGTGTTGATCCTGGTGGCAAGGTAACCACACGCCCTCTAGGTGTCAGACAATACACATTGGCTTCAAAGATATCCTTCTTTAAAACATTCATGTATTCCTTGGCATCTTCGCTCTCTTCATCGGTCATCATTGAAAAATCACGGAACCAAGCCAAAGAGTCCTCGATATTCTTTTGACGAGCCGCATGGGATTGTGAGCTGTTTTCCTTATAACGCCAATGTGCAGCAACCCCTCGTTCTGCCACTTCATCCATCTCTTCGGTACGAATTTGCACCTCAAAAATATTTCCATTGGTCGGTTCAACAATGGTTGTATGCAAGGATTGATAGAGGTTGGCTTTTGGCATCGCAATATAATCCTTAAATCGACCTGGTATCGGACGATAGGTTGCATGGATATAGCCTAATACCTCATAACAATGCACAACGGAATCGGTAATAATTCGAATCGCATACAAATCCAAGATTTCTTCAAAGCGTTTATTTTTAAAGACCATCTTTTTATAAATGCTATAAAAATGCTTACTCCGCCCAAAGATCCGATAGGGAATTTTATAGGTATCTAAGATTTCCTTGATATCCGAAATCATGATTTGTACCTGTTGATCTCTTTCACTCTCTCTTTTTTGAACCAATTCTTTAATATTTTCATAATGCTCAGGCTCTAAATATTTAAAGGAAAGATCTTCAAGTTCACATTTGATTTCATTCATACCTAAACGATGGGCAATAGGTGCATAAACGCTTAAGGTCTCTTTCGAAATTCTTTTTTGTTTATCCGGACGCATAAATTCCAGTGTCCGCATATTATGTAAACGATCGGCTAATTTAATATAGATGACACGTACATCTTTAGCCATCGCAATAAAGAGCTTACGATGATTGCTGGCTTGGTAATCCTCTTCATCTTGAAATTTGATTTTACCCACCTTGGTTACAGCTTCCACCATTTCCGCAATTTCTTCACCAAACTTCTCTTTAATATCGTCATAACATACATCACTACAATCCTCGACCGTATCATGTAAAAGACCAGCCGCAATGGTTTTTGGTCCACAATGAATCAAAGTAAGAGTATCCGCTACCTGAATACAATGCGAAATATAAGGCTGCCCGCTTTTACGCTTTTGACCTTCATGCTTTTCATTCGCATAAGCATAGGCATCACGAATCAATTGAATACTCTCGGGGTTATTGATATACGTTTGAACATGCTCCATGCATTGTTCAAAGCTTACTTCTGGTTTTTGGCTCATCATCAACGCCCCCTTTCTAGTCTATTCTCCTTCGTAATGTGTTAATGAGAGTACAGGATACTCCTTAAATAAATCTCGACCATGTAAATCATCCAATTCAATAATGAAGCAACATCCTACCACTTCACCACCCAATTTTTTGACCATTTTTACAATGGCTTCAACCGTTCCACCGGTTGCTAATAAATCATCAACAATTAAGACCTTTTGACCTGGCTTGATGGCATCCTTATGCATACATAAAGTATCCGTACCATATTCTAAGCCATAGTCTTGACTGATTGTTTCTCTTGGAAGCTTTCCTGGCTTACGTACAGGAATAAAGCCCTTATGACAAGCCATTGCCAAAGAAACACCAAAGAAAAAACCTCTTGCTTCCGGTGCTACAATAATGTCTGCATCCACTTCTTTCGCAAAATCGACAAAGGCATCATTGACCGTTTTCATTGCTTCGGGGTTTTGAAGAATCGGTGTAATATCTCGAAATATAATTCCTTCTTTTGGAAAGCCAGGTATACTAGCTATATAATTTTTAAGATCCATAATCTTCCTCTTTCTATAATTGTCTTTATTTTACAACAATTTTGTAAAAGTCTATATAATTTTTTCAATCACAAAGCTTGGTTTTTTCGTCCCACGATATTGATTGATTTGCACCTTTCCAATAAAGGATTGAATTTCATAGGCTTTTAAGCTTCGCTCTTTTTCACTTTGATTAAAATTGAGACAATCCAAACCATTCGTTAAATGGTAACGACCATGCTTACCATTCTGTATTGGAATAAAGGATTGAATTTGTGGCTTTTTAATTTCTAATAAAGGACATTCAAAGCCCGGTCCAAAGGGCCGCAAACAATCTAAGCCTTCAATTTCAGAAACCGTTAATTGATTGGAATCAACCACCAAAGAATCAAGCTCTTCTAGCTTCCATTGATAGCTGTTTATTTTTTTCCTTACATAATCACGAAATAAAGAAAAGTTTTGAATCGAAAAGGAAAAGCCTGCTGCTTGGGTATGTCCACCAAAGGCATCAAAATAAGGGAAATCACTTAGAAATTCCATACAATCAAAGCCATTGGGAGAACGCATGCTTCCTTTATAGCCCACTTGATTTTCTGTCATAATGATACAAGGCTTTTGAAAACGATTCGATATATTCCCTGCAACCAAACCAATAATCCCTTCATGAAAGCTTGGATCACTGACCATCATTAAATCATCGGCTCCATTTACTTTTGAAAGAGCTTGCTTGACCATTAAATCCGACATCTGCTTTCGTTGTTTATTGATTTGTTTGATTTGACTTTGCATGGATGAGATCACAAGTCGATCCTGTGATAAAAAATAGCGAACAACATTATTGACATTGGCTAAATTACTCAAACGTCCCACCGCATTTAAAGCCGGTACAATTTGAAATGCAACCGTCGTTTCATTGATCTTTGCATCACTCACAAAACCAAATAGGTGTTGTTCATGATCTCGATTTAATTGTTGGAGTCCATTTTGAATGATAGCTCGGGTTTGCCCTGTAACCTGCATGACATCTCCAATTGAAGCAATGGCCGCAAGCTCTAAGCTATAGGTTGAATCGATACCTAATGCACGACAACATTCATACGCAATGGCAGCACCACATTCACTTTGAAAACAAGCCTCTAAGGTATCTGGATGTACTAGACAATCACAGTCGACCTTTTGATCAATAGTATGATGATCGGTCACAATGGTCTTTAAGCCAAGTTCTTTTGCGAGTGCTAAGACATCAAAGGCTTTTACTCCATTATCAACTGTAACAATACAGGCATAGCCTTTTTTTGCGACCTGTCGAACAATATGAGAATGCAATCCATAGCCTTCCCGTATACGATCCGGTATATAAAAGCCAACCTCTAATCCATAGCGTCGTAATCCATCGACAAGAATCGTGGTTGCCATAATCCCATCACAATCATAATCACCCGCCACAAAGATCTTCTCATTTTTGGCTTTACATTCATCAATCATCGAGACAAAAAGCTGCATCGAATCACTTTGAGAAACGGGATATAAGCTCTTTCTTTCCAGCCATTGAATCCATTGATTGGCATCCGGTTCGATTTTTTTTAAAATTTCACTTGCTAAAAATGGTAAAGAATTCATAAAGGTATCTTATCTTAAATAAAATAAAAAAACAATCGACATTGTCTTAGACAAAATCGATTGTTCCTTGTTAATTTTCAATAAATTCAAATTCGAATCCTTGCATTCGAACCGTGTCACCATCCTGACAGCCCGCTTTACGAAGCGCTTCATCAATTCCCATATAACGCATACGATTAGCAAAATTGTAGTAATCTTCCTCCGTATTTAACTTGGTAATATCGAAGCTTCGATCAATCTTCGGTCCAGAAACCTCAAATAGACCCGGTTCAATCTGAACGACTTCAAAATCCTTTTGTTTTTCTTCAAATTTATAGGTAACCCCAGTTTCTTCTGATAAACCATCGGAGATTGGGAATACCGGTGTCGTTGCTAAAAGATCCGCCGCTTTTCGTAAAACCGGATCTAGACCTTCATGAATAATGGTCATCGTTTCAAAAACTGGAATATCTGGATAGGCTTCTTTAAAACGTGCTAGGTTTTCTTGGGCACCATCCAAATCCATTTTGTTCGCTACGACAATTTGTGGACGTTCTAATAAACGCATTTGATAAGAACCAAGCTCTTCATTGATAATGCGATAATCCTCTAAAGGATCTCTTCCTTCTTCACTTCCCATATCTAAAACATGTAAAATAACACGACATCTTTCAATATGACGTAAGAATTCATGACCTAAGCCACGTCCTTGACTGGCCCCTTCAATCAAACCTGGAAGGTCGGCTAAAATAAAGCTTCGTCCATCTCCTGTTTGAACAACACCCACATTCGGTGTACGCGTTGTAAAATGATAATCTCCAATTTCTGGATGGGCACGACTGACTGCATCTAGAAACGTTGATTTTCCAACACTTGGAAAGCCAACCAATCCAACATCGGCTAAAACGCGTAATTCAACAATACAATCAAATTCATCCCCTGGCTTACCATCCTCCGCATAACGCGGTGCCGTATTTCGACTCGATTTAAAGTGATAATTTCCGCGACCACCTTTTCCACCAGCCGCAACGATTTGTTGCTGACCAGCTTCGGTTAAATCCGCTACGATTTGGCCGTTATCTTCTCTTTTAACAATTGTACCTAATGGAACCTTGACAATTTTGTCATCGCCATTCGCTCCATGCATTTTCTTTGTCTTACCATTTTCGCCTGGTGTTGCTTTGATCTTACGATGATAGCGTAGATCCATCAAGGTCACCATACCTGGATCCGCTTCAAAAATGACATCGCCACCTTTTCCACCATCGCCTCCAAAGGGACCACCATAAGCTACATATTTTTCATGACGAAAACTAACAATTCCATTTCCTCCATGTCCAGCTTGAACATGAACCTTTACCTGATCAACAAACATTGCCATGATTCATCCTCCTAAAAAAAGAAACCCCGAGTTTTGTCGGGGTTAAAGTCTTAAGCTTGTGGATATACAGAAACTTTCTTTTTATCTTTACCTAAACGTTCGAACTTAACAACACCATCTACTAACGCAAATAAAGTGTCATCTCCACCACGACCTACGTTTGTTCCTGGATGGATTTTTGTTCCACGTTGACGATAAATAATGCTTCCTGCATGACAGAATTGTCCATCAGCTAACTTAGAACCAAGACGCTTTGAATGAGAGTCACGACCGTTCTTTGTAGAACCAACTCCCTTTTTAGAAGCGAATAATTGATTATCTAAAACGAATTTCATTTGAGTTACACCTCAACTTTCTTTATTTCTACATAGTTTTTATTTATGTTTTCAATTGTTTCCAATTGAATCACAAATGTTTTTAAAATCGTCTCTAATTGATCTGACGATTCCTTTACTCGAATACTAACATATCCATCCTCCATATGTAAATCACAAGAGTCTGGACATTGTAAATCAATACTATTGAGTATACCAACACTTACAGCACTTACCTGTGCACAAACAAGCTGATAAAGATTATCTTCATTGTATGATTCATTTTCATCGGCATGTCCGCTGATGACAATTAAATCATATTTCGAATCCTTTGTTTGTACATGCACCGCAATAAACATAATTAAGCCTCAATTGCTTCAATTTTTACTGCTGTATATGGTTGACGATGTCCTTGTTTACGACGTGTTGAGCTTTTCTTAGGACGGTATTTTACAATTGTAAGTTTTTTACCTTTTCCTTGTTTTTCAACAACTCCAACCACTTTAGCACCATCTAAATATGGTCTACCAATTTTTCCATCAGCGAATAAAACCTTATCGAATTCTACTTTATCACCTTCGTTAGCTTCTAATTTTTCAACGTAGATTACAGCATCTTTTTCGACTTTGATTTGTTTTCCACCTGTTTCAATAATTGCGTACATACGTGCACCTCCTATTCATCTATGATTACTCGCCATAAAGGTGGGTCTCCCACTTGAACCTTTTCTGTGCGGTTGCATGACTATAGAGTCTGCAACGTGTTTATTCTACAAAAGAAAGCAGGCTGAGTCAATAGTGAATTCAAGAAATTTGCATCCATTCCATTTGATTGGCGACAATGGAATCTGGACGGTTTTTCCTTCCTCGAATTCGTACAAGGCTTTGATTTTGAATATTCTTTTTTTCGAATTGATAAAGCTTTGGCATAACGGCAATATCAATGGTTCCACTTTCATCTTCAATGGTTAAAAAACACATCACTTCATTGGTTTTGGTCTTATGAATATGATAACGCACGACAAGTCCAATCACTTCCATATTTCCACTTCGAGCATATGAATCTTTTAATCGTATCGCTTTCGGATATTTTAAGCGAAGCGCTTGAACTGGATGTTCACTTAAATAGAAGCCAAAGACTTCCTTTTCTCTTTTGGCTCGTTCCATGCGATTTTCATGCATTTTTATAATGCGAGGTGGTGAAACGACATCATATTCAAACAAGATTTCATCACTGGTAAAGGTTTGGATGATTCCTGCATATTGTAAGGTGATCGTTAAATTTTCTTTCATAGTCGCGCGATTCAATCCAAAACAATCCAAGGCACCTCCATCAATCAGAGTTCGAATATTGGATTCATTCACCTTTAAAGCAGTAATACGAACCACAAAATCCACAAAGTCTTCAAAGGTCTTTTTTTCTCTTTCTTCTTCAATTTTCTTATGTGTTCGAAGAGTAATTTCCTTTAAGGCCTGTAATGGCATACGAATCGCATTTCCTTCAATTTCATAAAGCGCTTGACTCTTATTGACATCTGGAGGCAATATTTCAATCCTTTTTCTTTGACATTCATAGATATATTGACTCGTTTTTATTTCTGAACCTAACGATCCATTTAAAATACATTGATAAAAATACAAAGGATAATTGGCCTTTAAGTAAGCCATTTGATAGACAATCAAGCCATAGCCATAGCTATGACATTTATTAAAGCCATATTGCGCAAAACGCTCCATTGTCGCAAATAATTCTGTCGCAACCTTTTGTCGACAGCCATTTTTTACAGCTCCTTCCATAAAGGCTTGACGATAGCTTGCCATGATTTCTGGATTCTTTTTTCCCATCGCCTTACGAAGATTATCTGCTTGTGCTAATGTAAAGCCACCAATGATCTGTGCAATCTGCATAATTTGTTCCTGATAGATCATGATGCCATAGCTTTCTTGAAGAATGGGCTGTAGACGACGATCAATGTATTGAATCGTTTCGGGATGATGCTTCCTTTCTAAATATAAAGGAATATTTTTCATTGGACCCGGTCGATACAAAGCAAGCGTTGCTGCAACATCGGCAAAGCAAGAGGGCTGAATTTCTTTTAAAAGCTTACGAATCCCATCCGATTCCAATTGAAAGACTCCTAGGGTATCCGCATTGGATAAAAGCTGATAGGTCTTGGCATCATTTAAAGGAAGCTTTAATAGTTCAAGTTGTTTGCCTGTCTTTTTTTCAATCGCTTTGACAATGGAATCAATAATACTTAGATTTCGAATCCCTAAAAAATCCATTTTAATTAGACCTAATTCCTCTAAATAATCCTTCGTAAATTGGGTTGCTTTAATTTCTTGATCAATTTGCACAAGAGGACAAACCTTTTCAATGGCTTGATTACTAATCACAATGCCAGCTGCATGCAAAGAAATATGACGAGGCAAGCCTTCAATCGCACAGGCCCTTTCAAATAATTCATAGGTATCCTTGGATTCATTGACCAAACGCGCAAAATTTCGATTTGTTTGATAGGCATTTCTTAATTGAAGATCCTTATCATTGCCTAGACTCTTTACTAAGGTATCTATTTTACGAACCGAAAAATCCATCACACGTCCTACATCCCGCAAGGCTTGTTTAGCCTTTAAGGTATTAAAGCTTGCAATATGACTCACATTTTCAACATGATATTTATCCACCACATAGGCAATCATCTTTTCTCTTTGATCATCGGGAATATCAATATCAATATCAGGCATCGTAATACGTTCCGGATTTAAAAAACGTTCAAACAATAAATTATTTTGAACTGGATCAATATGCGTAATACCTAGACAATAGGCAACCAATGAACCAACTGAAGATCCTCGTCCTGGGCCTACATAGATTCCTTCCTTGCGCGCATAGCGAATAAAATCCCAAACAATTAAAAAATAATTGGTAAATCCCATTTTAATGATAATAGAAAGCTCATAGTCCAAGCGTTGCTGATAAACAGCAGGAACCTTATTCTGTAGGCGTTTTTGTAAACCGGCCTTTGAAAGCTTATATAAATAATGATCATTATCGATATGAAGATTATTTTCAAATTGCGGCAAGCTACTTTTTTGAAAGGACATTTGCACATTACATTGCTTGGCAATTTGATCACTACATTCTAGATCTTCCATATCATAAAGTGCTTTCATTTCCTTTTGATTTCGAAAATAACGATTGTTTCCCACCGTCAAGGTTTTATCATAAAGACTCGTTTGTTTAGAAATTGCCTGTAAAACACGAAGCTTTTCCACATCCTCTTTCTTCTTATAATAAATGCGCGATAAGGCAACTGTTTTTAGCTCTAAATCAAGAGCACATTGTTTTAATAGAATATTATATTCTTTTCTTAATTGAGAATCATTCATCGCAATGGAAACATAAAAATCCTTCCATAGCTCTTTACAAAAAGAAAGAAAGATAAGGATGCTCTCTTCATCCTGATGTTCTATATAGGATTCCAATTGATCTGAGCTACCGGCTGTTAAAACAATACAATTTTGACTTTTTAAAGCACAAGCTTCTAATTCAAGCTTTTCATCACGCATCAATAAAGAAGACAAGGCATAAAGCTCTTGAAGTCCATCATCATTTTTCGCCAAAAGGACAAAATGGAAGCAATCCTCTTTCCAAAAAGATTCAAGCTCTAGACCAATTATTGGATGGATTCCTTTGGATTGCGCATATTTCCAAAATTCCATGGTGCCGTACATCGAATGAAAATCGGTATAGGCTACATGTGAAAATCCATATTCAATAGCCGTATCAACAATTTCATGGATTTGTAGAGGAGATTTCAATAATGTATAACAGGATCTTGTGTGTAAATGAACCATAAAAAACCTCCTTTGAATTGCTTTTATTATACCCTAAAACAAAAAGTTTGGTAGGCTTGTGCACCAGCCTACCAAATAGAAAGATTACGTATCCATTTCAACTCTTCGATAATTTACCAATAAAACACCAACGATAATTAATAAAAAGCCCATTAAATCCGGTCTTGTAAAATTCGTATGTAAACAAAAAGCCGATGAAACGGTCGCTACAACTGGCTCTACACAAGAGATCATACTGGCCTTCATAGCTCCAATTTTAGCAACCCCTGATAAATAAAGACTAAAGCCTAAGATTGTTCCTAGAACAACCACACCAATAAGGGCAATGCCTATTGAAAAAGAAAGATCAAAGGATTGTTCCCATGGTCTAGAAAAAATCGGTAAAACAATCCCAATCATACACATAGACCATCCCACGACATTGCTAGCACCATATTTCAACAATAAATTTCCTGGTAGCATAGAATATAAAACCATCGAAGCACTGGAAATTATCCCCCACATCAATGCTTGACTGGATACGACTAAGCCTGTTAATTGACCATGGGTGGCTACAAAAAAGACACCTGATAAAACCAAAAGAACCGCAATGGCTTCTTTGATTTGTGGAATTCTTTTTTCTAGGATACAAGTCACAAAAAGAATAAATAAAATCCCAGAATATTGTAAAACTGTTGCTGTTCCGGAATTGGAATATTGTATCGTTTCCAAATAGGATAATTGACAAACCAATAAGCCACAAAACGCAAACAATAGACAACGAAGACAATCCTTTTTATTCTTTAGTATCCTTAAAAGCGGCTCTCGATCTAAAACTAAATTCATCCCCGTTAAAAACAAGCCTGCAATAAACATGCGAATCCATGTCAGCAAAGAAGCATCGATAGAGCTATTCATAAAGATAAATTGCCCACAGGTGCCAGAAAGTCCCCATAAAGATCCGCCTAATAATGCATAGAAAAAGCCCTTCTTTTCCATAACCATCCCTCCTAATTAATTAAGAATGTACATCAGGAAAACAAAAAAAACAACCTTATTTTCAGGTTGTTTCTATTCTTCTAGAAGGGCCATTTTTTCTTCCCATTCCTGCATCAAATGATTGATTTCATTGTGCTTTTGATCAATCTGTTCATTCAATTGATCCATCTTACGAAAGTCTTGATAATATTCAGGCTCAAAGCGCAATTCTCTTAAGTCTTCTAGTTCTGCTTCCGCTGTTTCTAAAAGAGATTCTAATTTTGTGACACGATTTTTAATTTGTTTTTTATCTTGAAACGATGTTTTTTGCGTCGTTTTGACAGCTTGTTCTTTGACAATTTCAACTAAATCATTTTCAGCCTTTTTCGCTAAATACTCTTCATAAGACAAGTTATAGACATGACTTTCTTTGCCCATTTCAAGAATATGATCTGACATCTTCTTTAAAAACATACGATCATGACTCACAAAGAGAATCGTTCCATCGTATTCACTTAAGGCATCCTCTAAGGCTTCCTTGCTTGGAATATCTAAGTGATTGGTTGGCTCATCCAAAATCAAACAATTATCATGTTCAAGCATCAAGCATGCAAGGGCCAATCGGACTCTTTCACCACCAGATAAGGTATTTACTTCTTTAAAGACCTGATCTTCAGTAAATAAGAAAGAAGCCAAGGTATTTCGTATTTCGGTTTGTGTTCCCATTGGATTATGATTCCACAATTCATCCAATACGGTATTGCTGGATTTCATTTGGGCACTTTCTTGATCAAAGTAGCCGACATCAATTTGATGACCCCAACGAAAAGATCCATCTAAAGCTGGTAGCTCTTTGACTAAGGTTTTTACTAAGGTACTCTTACCAATTCCATTAGCTCCAACAATAGCCATGCGCCATCCAGACAGACATTCAAAATCAACCTCACTGAGACATTGATCATAACCAATCTTTAGGTGCTCAACCTCTAAGACCTGTTTACCGCCTTTTCGATTGCTTGAAAAATAGGCATGCATCTTCTTTTTATCTTCCTTGATATCCTTTACTCTATCCATACGATCTAAGTATTTTTGTTTAGATTTGGCAAAGGACGCCTTATTTTTCTTATAACGAAACTTTTCAATCAAGCTTTCAAGGCGCTCAATTTCTTTTTGTTGGCGCAAATAGGCACTGTGATTTTTTTCAATATAATCCTTTTTCGCTTGAACATAATGGGTATAGTTTCCAGGAAAGGACATCGTCTTTCCATATTCAATCTCCACGATTTCATCACAAACATGATCCAAAAACATACGATCATGACTCACTAAAATGACCGCAAAGGGATAGCTTCGTACATAATTTTCTAACCATTCAATTGATTCGACATCCAAATGGTTGGTTGGTTCATCCAAAAGCAGAATATCCGGCTTGGTCAATAATAATTTAACTAAAGCAATACGGGTTTTTTGACCCGATGAAAAATCGGAAATAGGCTTTTGTAGGTCTTCTTCCGTAAAAGAAAAATGATAAAAGACATTTTTTAATTCCACTTCATAGGCATAGCCATTTAAGGCTTCAAATTGACTTTGCATACGATCATAGCGTTCCAATTGAATGGAACTGGCATCACTTTCTAAAACCTTAGCTTGTGCTTTCATTTCTTTTTCTAATTGTCGAACCTGATCAAAGGCCTTTAGAAGCTCTTCATAGACGGTTATTTCTTGGTTTAGAAAGGTAATTTGTGATAAATAGCCAACCTTGGTATCACTCGCTAAAATACAATTTCCTTTGTCTGCTTGTTCAATACCACTGATAATTTTTAATAAAGTCGTCTTTCCACAACCATTTTTCCCTACTAACGCAATTTTTTCTTTATCCTTTACCTTCAAAGAAGCATCTCTTAAAACCTCTTGAGAGCCATAGTTCTTTGCGATATGACTAATTGTCAGTTTCATTTGTATCCCCTTTTTCAATTCCAAAATAATCAGTAATAGACTCTGCCAACGTTTTTGCCATCAATTTCTTATTACTTTGATAATAGCTTATACTATCCGTACTATATGCATTACAGAACATAAAATATAAGCCATACATTCCATTTGAATCGGCATAGCGTTGATTTTCTAAAGCCGAATCGTATTGTCCGGCAAAGGTTGACTTTCCACCACTTTCTCTTAATTGTGGATAGTATTCAAATTTTGTTTCCTTTAGATTATCATCTTGAAATAAAGAATCCACAATCACACCGGTATCATTTAACGCTTGACCAGAACTATCTACATCATATAATTCTAAGCCATTCTTTTGCATAATATAAGATACATTATCAGCTAAAGAACCGGAAGAATAGGCACTGGTCACCATATAAGGACGATTGATTTCATCATCCTGACTAAAGCCCAAGGACAAGAAAACCTTGGCATTTTGTTCATAGCCTTGCCCAACTCTACCCTTCTTTCCATAATAGCTTGGAGAACCATCTTCCTTTCGCGTAAGCTTCACCTTTAACCCATAGGATTCTAAGACCTTTTTGACCTTTTTCGCAAAGACATAGGCTTCCTTTTCTTCTGTAAGCTTATTGGCCTCAATGCCACTGGTCACTTGTCCTAAGTCTGGATTGTAGGTATCCCCACATGGATCAATTAAGACATCAATTGTATCCACCTTTGGAATATTTTCCGTCACAGATAAAAACGCATAATTTTTATCCATGTTGACCTTATAATTTTTCAAAAAGTCCTTATCTGCATCCAATGAAACATGGAGAACCTTCTTATTCCGACGCATTGTTTCAAAAGGAGTCGACATATGAGTTTTCGATGTAAAATACACTCTTTTTTTCACAAAATGATCATAGACAAAGATTTCATAGAGACCTGGCTTTAATGAACCAGTTTTAATTCCATCCTCAGATCCATCCTCAAAAGTATAAACAACCTCATCCTTTGTTTCCACATTTCTTAAAAGAACATTTTGTCCTTCTAAGGCATCCACACTACTAAGATCGGAACCATGGTAAAGCTTCAATGACTCACCATAAAAGGTATAATCCTCCAATGAAAAGGTATTCGCATAGGAAGACTTAACCAATTCATCGAGCTTTGTATCCGAGTCAATACAATCCAAATAGGTTTGGGATAAGCGATCAATATCGGTAGGACGACTCACAAATAAATAAGCCGCAATGGAGGTCAAGGCAAGTGTCACAACCAATAATAAAGTAAAATTTCTTTTCGAAATTGTCTTTGTTCTTCTACGTCCTTTTTTCTTTTTTTTCTTCGTAACCATAACTCATATTAAAGCAAATTTTCACCTTATTGTCGATACGTAAGCAAAGATTGAATCGAAAAAAAGGCTAGAATCTATTGATTCTACCCCTTTTTATAAACAAGTGCATGAATGAGTTGAATTAAGTTTTCCACCCTTAAAGGCTTTGAAATATGCGCATTCATCTTTGCTTCTCTTGATTTAATTTTATCGTCCGTAAATGCATTGGCAGTCATCACAATAATTGGCCCCTTTTTCGCATCGATTCGATTAAACTCTACAATTCGACGCAACTTAGATATAAAAAAAACAGAACAACGTTCTGCTTTTTAGAAGATTAAATTTCTTGGTGTTCTTGGATATGGTTGTACATCACGAATATTTTGCATACCACTTAAATACATCAACATACGATCAAAGCCAAGTCCAAATCCTGAATGCTTACAACCACCATAACGACGTAAATCTAAGTACCAATCTAAAGAAGATTGTTCCATTCCCATTTCTTTCATTTTTGAAACTAAGACATCGTAACGTTCTTCCCTTTGTGAACCACCAACCAATTCACCAACATAAGGAACTAACAAGTCACAAGCCGCAACGGTTTTTTGATCCTCATTGACACGCATATAGAAGGCTTTGATATCCTTTGGATAATCCGTTAAGAACACCGGACCATTAACAACCTTTTCGCAAAGATAACGTTCATGCTCGGATTGTAGATCCATACCCCAGAAAATATCTTGATTTTCAAATTGATCCTTTGCCTTCAACAAATGTTCAATTCCTTCGGAATAGGTCATACGTGCAAAATTTGATTCAGCAACGGCTTTAACTCTTTGAATACATTCTTTATCAACAAACTTTTCAAAGAAGGCCATTTCTTCTGACGCATGCTCTAAACAATAACGAATACAATATTTGATCATTTCTTCAATGCAATCCATATCATCATTCAAATCTGCAAAGGCTAATTCTGGTTCAATCATCCAGAACTCACTGGCATGACGGGTTGTGTTGGAGTTTTCAGCACGGAAGGTTGGTCCAAAGGTATATACATTTCGATAGGTTAACGCAAATGGTTCAACATGAAGCTGTCCTGAAACCGTCAATTGTGCATGCTTTCCGAAGAAATCCTCTTCGTACTTATCATCCTTACGGGTTGTAACGGTAAAGCATTCTCCTGCACCTTCCGCATCATTTCCAGTAATCACAGGTGTATGTACATAGACAAAGCCTTGATCTTGGAAGAAGGTATGAATAGCCATACTTAAGACACTACGTAAACGGAACATTGCATAATACGAATTCGCACGTGGACGTACATGTGGAATCTCACGCATATATTCAAAGGTATGACGTTTCTTTTGAATTGGATAATCGTGATCACATAAGCCTAATACGCTTACTTGCTTTGCCTGAAGCTCAAAAGGTTGTTTCCCATCTGGAGTTGCCACAAAGGTTCCTTTGACTTCAATTGCTGAACCTAAAGTAATCTTCGATACTTCTTGAAAATTTTCTAAAGAAGCTTCATAGACAACCTGTACATTGGAAAAACAAGACCCATCATTAATGACAATAAAGCCAATCTTTTTGCTTGCTCGATTGGTTCTGACCCAGCCTTGTACCTCTACTTCTTTTCCATCAAGCTCTTGAATTTGTTCTTTCATTTTTTTAACTAACATAAACCCTCCTAAACATAAAAAAAGTTCCTTCTACAAGGAACGATTTATACCGCGGTGCCATCCTAATTTACATAAAATGTACTCTTTTCGATTTAACGCATCGCTACGAAACTGTCTACTTTAATTTCTCCAGTTTAGCTCCACAACTGTTCTCCGATGTCTATCCTTCTTGTCTTTCACCCTCACAAGTCGCTTTAAAGTTTACTCATCTTCGTTTTGTTTCTTCGCCTTTTCAACAATGGAATTGGATTCAAAAACCAATTCTTGGATAGATGATACCACATCCACACTTTTTACCGCAACCCCTTTTGGTACGACAAAATGTTTCGATGTAAAATCAACAAATCCATTAATTCCTAAACCAACCAATTGTGTTACCGTACTTTGTACCGCATGCGTATTGGTTAAAATTGCGATATGACAGCCCTTTGGAAATTTTTCTTCCAATTGATCCATCGAATAAACTGGAACACCATACATCATTCCACATTTACTTTCATCACGATCAAATGCACAAACAATTTCCCCAACTACATAATCCCATTTATTGTAATTCATCAAAGCGCTACCTAAGTTACCTGCACCAATTAATATGATCTTTTCATCAAAGTCCATTCCTAATTCACGATTAAAAATTTCAACCAATCGATCAACGCTATATCCATAGCCTTGTTTCCCTAAATTTCCTAAAAAGGAAAAGTCACGTCGAATGGTCGTTGGCTCAATATTAACTAAATCAGCAAGCTCTTTTGACATCACTCGATCTACGTTATGTTTTTGAAGCTTTCTTAAAGCCTTTAAATAAACCGGATATCTTTGAAAGGTCGCTTTGGGAACCTTTTTCATATTTGCCATAGTCTACCTCACTGTAAAGTTTCTACGACAATTGTATCCTTTTGTGAAGAGTTTGACAAGTGATTATGACAATCTTTTCACATTCTAATTCGTCAACTTCTTATGATTTTTAACCATCTATTAAAAAAGAAGCCGGTTTTTTAAATAGAAATCAACCTAGCTTCTCCAATCCCTTCATTCCTGTTTGGGTATTTATATCCTCTATCTGCTCTTTTGCACATCCACCGAATTTTTAATCATCTGCCTTTGCTGTCTTGTAGATTTTTCAATTACTTTAGCTCTAAAGCCAAACAAGCAACCACTAGAATAGAATGCTTATTTTGTTTGAACCATTTGATCCAATTTCAAAAAATTTTCTTCTAGACAAGAAAGATGATCTATAAAACGTAAATCCAATATTTTTTTATACGCATATTGAAAACCAATATAGTTGATACCGATAAATATCAACAAATCAAGTATAAAAACCTTCCAAAAGGACCAGCCAAAGCCAAGGACACAAAGAAATAAAACAATTAAATAGAAAAGCGTCATTATACCTAAAATTCGTTTACGAAAGCGTTCTTCATAAATCTTTATATAAAGTGGATACTCCTCTAAAAAGTACGTTGTATATTCATCTAAATCTTTCTTTGTAAAAACAATCTTTGGAAAATCCTTTTGGAATTCTTTGCGAGAACGAAACCATAGAACCTCTTGCATACGCATGATACAAAAGCGTAAACGTTTCTTTTCATTGGCTTGTTTATATTTACGAGCATACAATTCTAAAAGCTTTAAATATTCACAATCATTCATTCCTTCACTCGCCATCGCAAGTGCAAGCCCATCTAATTGCTGAAGGGCAGATTGCGAATAGCCAAATAAGCTTGAATTCATCATGCGTTCTACTTGTTTTAAAGCGCCTGTATATTGATTATCCATAGAAAACATTTCCTTTCAAACGATTCATCATCTTTTGCGAAATCATTGCGATCACAAAGCCACTTACAATGGATAAAGCCAAAAGAATTGGAAGATAAAGCTGCATAAAATATTGTTGATAGATCCAAGTCACCATCAATACCTGACCAATACTATGACCGGCGGCTCCAAGAATACTAATACCATAAATAGAAAATAGCTGACTTCGATCGGCAATGGACATAAAAATCAAAGCAACGAGTCCACCCGTAAAGGATAAATAGAAGGAAATCCCAAATAGCGTCCCTTGCAATAAAGAAGATAAAATAATTCGCGATAAGCTCACAATCCACATCGATTTACGATCATAGATCATCAAAGCCATGACTGAAACTAAATTCGCAAAGCCAATCTTAAAGCCGGGAACAATCATCAAAATCGGAATAAAGCTTTCCATCAATTGAAGTAAAATACCAACAGCTATGAATAAGGCTAAAATTACTGTTTTTCTTGTTGTCATTGAATCACCGTATCCTCTTCATTGTTTTGATTTTCGATTTTTACCACGGTTTCATTTGGTAAACAGACAATTGGTGTACTACTGCTTGAAACATAGCCTTGTTTCGAGCAAAGGTGGTGTTTACTTTTTTCTTGGGTTACACGAACCTTTCCATCCTTCACTTGAATTTTGACTTTCCCTAATTTTCCTTGAACGGAATAGCTCTCATCTTTATTTAAATCAATCCGTAATACTTCCTTATTCTCTACCAAAACCGTTGCTTGATTGCTGGCCGGTGCCAAAAAGAAAAGAGGAAAAATTAAAACAAGGGATAAAACCATGAGAATGACAATCAATACTTTATCCGCCTTTGTCAAATAAATCCCCTCCTTTTATTCCACAACCAAGGTCACATTTTTTTCTTGGGCATTCCCAAATCGATCATAAATACGAACAGTAATATCATAGGAACCTGTTACTGTTGTATCCCAGCTTGCATCATAATTGACACCCGATAAATCACTGGCTTGAAATGCACTTTGAAAATCAGGAACCTCACCCTTGGCCACATGAATTTCACTTGGACTTGCCGCCACATTGGGTGCCTTAGTATCTTTAATCTTAATATTAAATGGAATTTTTGTTCTTCCATCCACCAATGTAAAGGAATAGGTTCCACAAACTAAATAATCCTTTTTTTCATTCACAAAGTGATTCTCTACTTTCGAAAGTCCCTTGGATTGCGGAACAATTTTCACATTTGTTAAATCATAGCGATCCGCATTTTTGACATATAAATTTGGATTGGCATAAACATCCGAACCAAGCTCATAGGTAAAGGTATGCTTTTTCAATTCCATTTTCGAAGAACAGCCTGTTAGTAATAAACATAAGGCAATAATTCCAATTTTTTTCATTCCTATTCCTCCATAAGCATTGTTGCCATCGTTTTAATTCGATTCAAACGATGTTTCATCCCTGACTTAGAAATTTCTTCTCCATAGGCCTTTTGAACTTCTTCACACAATTCATTCATATTCGCATCCGGAAACCTTTTACGAATTTCCATCACATGGCGAATCTTTTCAGAAATATCCACACGATGTGAATTCTTCTCCAAAATCTCAATATATTCCAATTGTTTTTTCGCCGCTTTTTGCGTTTTCACTTCATTGGCTACTTCACAATTATCCAATCGGGTAATTTGATTAAAGAAATCTCTTTGTATCCGCGAATCTTCAAATTCAAACAAGGCCTGTGAGGCATTGCATAATCGTAAAAAGTCAGCAATTTTATCTCCTGCCTTCATATAAAGGACAAAATATTTTTTTCTTTGTACAATTTTAGCTGGCAAATAGAAGCGTTCTAAGATTTTTTGAATTGAAATCATCAAATCCTCTTGACTGCTTGACATCTCTAAATGATAGTTGGAGGTCTTTGGATGATTAATTGAGCCTGAAGCTAAAAAAGCCCCCTGTAAATAGGCACGTGCCATTTTTTCTGAACGAATCATCTTATTTAAAGGCTTATAGTGTAAGCCAGTATCGGTCACAATTCCTAAATCCTCTAATATTTCATTGGCTTTTTCATGAATTTGAATACGATAAAAATTGTTCTTTTTTAAACGCATATTTTTGATTACGGATAAACGAGGATTAACCTCATAGACCGTTTTCATCAATTGAAAAACATGCTTGGCAATATTGGCATTCTCTGTTTGATAAGCCAAATACATACCTGAAATATTCATATGTAAGCTTGCACGCATTTGAAAAAGAGCACACAATTGCGCACGTGCTTGATTTCGATCCACTTCTTCCTTACAAATTTGTGATTTAACTTCTGAAGTAAAAGACATTTTTCTTCACTCCTAACATTTATTTAAAACAAAGTAAAGTCTAACAGTTCATCTTTCTAGCGTCAATGCACAAAAAGACATCTTTGAAAGATGTCCATTTCTATTGAAAGATGACACGTAAATCATTCTTTTTATCCATTTTCTTTAGAATTTCTTCTACACATTGAGCCACTGCTTCGGGATTATGACGAATACGTCCAATATCATCGAATTGAATCAATAGACGACGCATAATGCCATAAGAATGCTCTTCCTGTTTAATTTGAACCGGAAAGCTATTCTGTTCCTTATATTTAGCAAGGATGGCCTGTGGCACATAGGATTGATTTACCACAACTAAATCAACGCTATCCTTATAGCTATGCATTTCGATTGCACGAATATGATCCTCCATTGAATATCCATCCGTTTCCCCTAATTGAGTCATCGCATTACAGAAATAAATTTTTGGGCAAGGATTTTCACAAATTGCCTGTGAGATTTCTGGAATGATTAAATTCGGTAAAATTGAGGTATACAAAGAACCAATTCCATAGATAATCAAATCGGCTTCTTGAATTTCTTTAATGGCATTCTCATATGGATGCACCCTTTGTTGATAAAATACCTTTTCAATATGGTTGCATGCCTTTGGAATGGATTCCTCTCCACAAACCAAGGTACCATCACTCATCATCGCATATAAGGTTACATTATCCAAGGTACTTGGATAGATCTTTCCTTTGACATTTAATACATGGCGAACTGAATCGATGGCTCCCATAAAAGAACCGGTAATATCGGTTAAAGCAAGAAAGATCAAATTCCCAAGGTTATGTCCACCAACATCACTTGAGCCTGAAAAACGATAATCCATTAAGGAAGAAAATAAGGTTTCATCCTCTTCATTGGCCATGGCCGTTAAGACATGACGAATATCCCCCATCGCAGGAACATTATAATTATCCCGAAGACGGCCTGTACTTCCACCATTATCCGCTACAGTCACAATGGCTGAAATATCTACATCTTCAATTTTTTTCATGCCTTTCAGCATACTTGAAAGACCGGTTCCGCCACCAATCACAACAATTTTCTTTCTCATTCTTCGCTATCTCCAATATCGCGATGAGATTTAAAACAACGATAGGTGCCTTTGTATTCTTTATACAGCCAATTACAAATCGAAACGGAACGATGTTGACCCCCTGTACAACCAATTCCAACTGTTAAATGCGATTTATTTTGATCCGAATAAGATGAAAAGACAAAATCACAATAGTCCTTTAAACGTTTCGTAAAATCAATAGTTTCTTGGGCCATCATTACATAGTTATAGACCGCTTCATCATTTCCAGTCAGATTACGTAAAGCTGGTTCATAAAAAGGATTGGGTAAGAAACGAACATCAATAATCATATCCATATCCAATGGAATCCCATGCTTAAAGCCAAAGGATTGAAAAGTAATAGTAAATTCTGCTGTTTCGTTGACTTCCAAACGATTTCGAATGCGCTTGGCCAATTCATTGGTTGATAAGCGTGTTGTATCAAAACGAATGGTATCATTTAAGCCTTCGGTAATACGATTAAAATAATCTCGTTCCATTTCAATCGCTTCTTCAATGGTTGAAGCCATTCCGTTGGAAATTAAAGGATGACGTCTACGCGTAAAACGATATCTCAGCAACAATTCTTCATTGCTGGCATCTAAGAATACAATACGAATTTCATTTGAGTTTTCAAAAAAACGTAAAAATTGTACATAATCAATTGCACTAACAGATAAAGCAATATATTCATAACGTGATTGATTCGAAATCACTTCTTCTAAATTCGGTAATAATTCAGCAGGAAAGTTATCGATACAATAATAACCTAAATCTTCGAGTGCATTCATTGCACTTGATTTTCCTGCCCCTGACATTCCTGTCAATAAGACCATCTTCTTTTTCATATGTGCCTCCTAGCTTTATTTTATCACAGTTGCAGGAAAAGCTCAGATTGATTAAACTGAATTTATGAATACAATCCTATTTTTAGATATTGATGGTGTCATCAATCCTCATAATTACGCAAGCTATCCACAAGAGAATAAACTACAGCCTTACATCTTTTCTTTACTGAAAAGAAATCCAAACATTCGTAGACTTCCTAGCTTTACCGTGGATCAAGTCGCTCATTTTTTTGATCGACAGGCCTGTCTTTTTATTCAAAAGCTGATCAAAGAATTCAACTGTAAGCTTGTGATTTCTAGCTCTTGGCGATGTGTCTTTAACAATCAACAATTAAAGGCTGTCCTTGATTTACAAGATCTCGGTTTTGCCTTTATGGATACAACCGATACCTTATCGTCTCGTCCAGCTGAGATTAAAGATTATATCTATAAACATTCTATCGAAAGGTATCTAGTCATTGATGATTTTAATATGGAATCTAGCTTCCATGAACATTTCATTCTAACAAAGAACCTCTTTACAGAAGCAAATTACCAAGCAGCGAGAAAGGCGCTAAAAGATCAATATGAAGAAAAATAAATGGACGCTCTTTACTTTATTCATGATGATTCTCATTTTTTGGTTTTCAAGTCAAAATGCGAGCTCATCCAATGCCCAAAGTCATTTTTTTAGCCAATACCTTTCTTTTATTCCTGTTTTCTATATTAGAAAAGCGGCCCATATGACCTTATATGCTCTATTAAGCATTTGTATCATTCAATCCTTAAAGAAAGACAAGATTGTTTATTGTCTATCCCTTTGTTTCTTCTATGCCTGTAGTGACGAATTCCATCAATTATTTGTTCTAGGAAGAAGTGGTGAGTCTCGTGATGTATGCATTGATTTATTCGGTAGCTGTATTGGATTATTTCTTTTCTTCCTTCTAAAAAAAGTCGTCCATCGACGACTTTCTAATTCAACTTACTTTCAATAAATCCTTTTTGAACGGATTTAACATCCTTTGGATCTCCATTTCCATACCAAACCAAATAACCTTCAAATCCAGCTTGATTGATTCCCTGGATTTCTTTTTTGATTTCTTTGGCTCCAAATGGACTATAGGCTTGTATCCATGTTCGATAAAGTGCTTTGGTCTCAATGGTTTCCATTTGACGCTTGGCAATTTCACTAAATTTATACAGCGTTTTTTTCGGTGCCTTGGTTGGATCAGCAATATCCATCGAACCTGCTTCAAATAAATCGGTATAAGGCATCGGACAAATGACATCAACGACATTGGCAATCGCTGGAAAAAATTGTCCAATATCTTGATCATCCTGTACAACAATTGGCCACGCAAAGACATCCGCTGCCACATAGACATGATAAGGCATTAATTCATCCTTCGCATAGGTAAAAAAGCCCTGAATTGCACTTGCCTTGCTTTCATTGTATTTATTTCTTAAATTCAAATCATCCTTTTGACTGGCCGTACCATCAGGAAAACGACAATAGTCAAATTGAATTTCATTCACACCCATTTGCGCAATTTCCTTACAAATTTCAACATTATACATCCAAGCCTTACGTGAATAAACACTTGGCCAATACTCATCATTCAAAGTAATAAAGTTTCCACTTTTATCCACAATGGATTCTTTTTTATTTTGTTTGGCAAATATTGAATCTTTAAAGGTGACTGAACGGGCAATAATATAATAGCCTGCATCCTGAAATTCTTTAATTAGAGCTTTGAGCTCCGTTTGACTCATAATAGAAGCAGATAAAGCTTCCGATGGCTTTTTTAAATATTTTTCTGGTATCTTTGAATCATAGAAAATATTTCCACCATCGCCCTTTAATTCAATCGTAAAGGAATTAATACCCGTTTTATTTTTTAAGCCAAGATAATATTTTTTATGATTTTTCAAATTGGATAAAGAGACATGTAGAGAATTGATATCACTTCTTAATGGATTGTCCTTATAACGAACACGCTCTTGTGGTTTATAATCCATTTGCGTTACATAGGCATCCTTGGAATAGCCTTTCCCATAATCATCATCCCAATAGGTCGAATAGATAATATCTTGAGCATAATTTTCCATGGCCGCTTTTTTTGTGGTTTCAACATGTGCTCCGGCAATCCAGAACTTCTTGTGATTTTTTTGAACGCGATACCATTTTACCAATCCCGTCTTTTCATCGTAATCCTTAGTTGATATGGAGACAACCTTCAATTTCTCACCCTTTTTAGCGACCGTTTTTGATAATTTTCCATGCTTATTATGTTGCAGGTTAAATAATCGACGCACATAGACATAATCACAATGAATGGCTTTCTCTAAGCTAGTCGCAAGGTTTTCATTGGGAATCGTATAAACCTGTCCATCATAAAGAATCTTGGAAGACTCTTCACCTTGTTCACGAAGCTCTACCTTCGATCCTCGTTTAATGGAGATAATTTTTTGTCCGGCTTCTTCTCCTTGGTAATAAGCAACCGTCATCGTTAATTCATTTGAATCGCTTTTAATATATCGGATAGGATGAATATGTGTATCAATAATTGGAACACATACAACCATCGCAACAACGAACAGAATGAGTACGAATAGCTTTTTCCAATACTTAAACCAAGCTCGTAAAAGCATTTGTAGTCGCTTTTTATTCTTTTTTGTCATACATTCATACTATCATAATTCAATAAATTTGAAAAATCGTCAAAAAAAAGACAGTCAGACTGTCTTATTTTGGATAAACCTTACTTAAAAATTTTTCTGCATCGACAATAAAACGAGCATGCTTTCCTTGACCAATTGTCGTTTCACCATCTTTAGCTTCTACATCATAAGAAATTTTACGACCCTTTATTTCTGTCATCGTTGCAGTAATCGAGATCTTTGCTCCCAATGCACTTGGTGCATCATGACTTGTCTGCATCGAAATACCAACACTTGTTTGTGATGGATCCAAATCCAAGCATAAACAAGCTGCTTCTTCCATCCATGCAATCATTTGTGGGGTTGCTAGTACATCTAAAGATCCACTTTTCATGACTGAAGCCATATGTTGTTTTTCTACAACTCTTTCAATTGTTACTGATTTTAATTCCATAAATGCCTCCGTTTTCTCTATCATACATGATTTGCAAAAGAAATTGTATAGAAAAGAAAAGAGATGTTATACTCATTTCATGAACAATTCTCAAGATTATTTATTATATAAAAAATGCAAACAGCGTGTCATTCGTCGGCTTTTTATGACCTTTGTCTTTTTAATTTTCTATTCCATTGGACTTTATCTCTGTTTCAGTCATGCTCTTTTACGGGTTGACAGTAATGGATTTACGATTATTTTGGCAACCGTTCTATTAATTCAATTAAGCATTTATTCCATTGTCTTTTTAGCACTGTCTAGTGGATCAAAAATCTATCGTTTTCTCTATTGGGTCGTTTATTTATTGACAATTGCTTTATTGTATATTCCGATTCAATCCATGGTAAACGATACGAGCCATCTTTTATCGTATGTCGTTTTGATTCTATTGATGCTTTTTAAATTATCCGTTCTCTATCGTTTTGGAAAATATTTAAAAAATGACGCAAACGCAAAGGTCTTCTATGATCATGTTATCGAAGTCAATGCTTATGGTGAATATGAAGACAAACGCTTTTCAAAGGATTTAAAGAAAGCTGAAAAGAAATTAAATCAAAAGCCTTCGGTCTTACCGAATATGCAAATGCCGATGGATGATGAAATTCAAGTCGAGGAAATCGATGGAAATCCACAGGATGAAGTTTATATCCCAACCAATCCTTATGAAGGATTGACCTATAAAAAATTAGCGATTCGATGTGGCATCGTTGTTTATTTGAGCTTAGGCTTCTTTCCAATTATCGTTCAGATTTTTCATAGCTTATTTGCTTCAAATGATTACGAACACATCTTTGCGAATCAAGATTTATTTATTGCTTGTATGGTTTCAGCCATCCTATGGACCGTTCCTATTTTATTTTTATACTTTAATCATCCACGTTCCAAATTATCCGTACGTGTTTGTATGGGACTTGAATGTCTTCGCATTGCCCTCTATTGTCCTAGCTTTATTGGCTATTTCAAATCCGAAGAAGTCACCTATTCCATTCGTGTTTTTATCTTCTTTATTTTATTGGATGTCATTCGATACATCTTCTTATTTACAAGCATCCGTCCAGTATTTAAATTGGATGTACCAGAGCCAGTCAATGACGATGACGATTATACATAAAAAAAGAGCCATTGGCTCTTTTTTTAACGTTGTGAATAACGAGATAAAAATTGTTTCGTTCTTTCTTGTTGCGGATGCTCAAAGATTTGTTCCGGTGTCCCTGCTTCTGCAATCACACCTTTATCCATAAAGACAACATAATCACTGACTTCACGAGCAAATTGCATTTCATGCGTAACAACAACCATGGTTAAGCCTTTATCAGCTAAGTCCTTCATAACATCCAATACCCCACCAACCATCTCTGGATCAAGAGCACTGGTAGGTTCATCAAATAAAATAACATCAGGCTGCATACATAAGGCACGTGCAATCGCAACACGTTGTTTTTGTCCACCGGATAGAGTTGTACTTGCGCTAGACGCAAACTTTTCCATTCCGACAGCTTTTAGCTGTTCTAAGGCAATTTTCTTTGCTTCTTCCCTTGAACGCTTTAAAACCTTAATTTGACCAATCATACAATTTTCCAAGACGTTTTTATTGTTAAAAAGATTAAAACCTTGGAAGACCATACTGACCTTACTACGATATTTGGTGATATCTAAATCACCACCTAAAATATCCTTTCCTTCATAGGTAATCTTTCCACCATCCGGCACTTCAAGTAGATTCACACAACGAAGTAAGGTACTTTTTCCAGATCCACTGGACCCAATAATCGTAACTACTTTTCCTCTTTCAATATGAAAATCTACATCATTTAATACTTTTAAATCTCCAAAGTGTTTTTGAAGATGTTCAATTTGAATTACTTTATCCATTGTGCCCTCCTATAAATTTGACTTAATTGAAACCTTTTTCGTGTTATTGATTCTACGTTCCAAAAAGTTCAATATTGCTGTGGCAATGGTTGTTAAAATCAAATATAAAATAGCTGTAATCATATAAACCTCAATATAACGCATGTTACTTCCGGCAATTGAGGTTGCTTGGAAATACAATTCCGTTACGGCAATCGCATTTAACATACAGCTATCCTTGATATTAACAATCAATTGGTTACCAATGGAAGGAAAAGTATTTTTAATTGCTTGTGGGAAAATGACATAAATCATCGTTTGAATATTTGTCATTCCTAAGGATTTTGCTGCTTCGGTTTGTCCTTTATCAATGGATTGAATACCACTTCGAATAATTTCAGACATATAAGCCCCAGTATTAATCGAAATAATAAACATACCTGCACTAAAGCCGGTCCATCCTAAGACCGGTTTTAGTAAGTAATAAAGGAATACAGCTTGGACCATCATTGGTGTTCCACGGAATACCCAAACATAGATACTGGTAATAAAATGACCAAAATGCTTTAATCCTCGAACCACAGGTTTATCAAAGGGATCGATTTCCATCGCATGAATAGCTCCGACAAAGAGTCCTAAAATCAAACCAACAACCGTTCCGACAATCGCAAAGGCTAAGGTTAATCGAATTCCGTAGGCAAACAAAGGCCATGATTTTATAAATGTATGCCATGCATACCCAAAATCAATTTGCATGTATTCTTCTCACTCCTATTCTTCTGTTGGTGCATTATCAACAGCGGATTGCATATAAGCTTGACGATCTTCTTCTGAGATACTATCCAAAGCTTTTTGAACACGTTTAAAGAATTTTGTTTTACGTGTACCATCTTTTAAACCAATTGAAACACTTGAATCGTTATCAAAGCCAGCTCCATCGGCAAAATGAACGATAGCTAAATCTGGATTGGCTGAAACAATTCCATTTGCGACTGGTAATTCAGCCGTAATTCCATCGGCATCTCCATTTTGTAAAGCTACTACCAATTCTGGATAGGTTGCTTTTGGTGTTTCATGACTTACACCATTGATTTGATCAATGATTGTATCGTAATTGGTATTCTTTTGACCCATTACCTTTGAACCAGAGAATTGTTGGATATCGGTATAGGAAGCCATTTCACTATCCGCACGAACAATCATAACCGTTTCACTTTCGTAATATGGGGTTGTAAAGTCAATTCCTTTTTCACGTTTTTTATTGGCAGTCATTCCGGCTACAATGGCATCAATTTCACCAGAATCTAAGGCTGGTTGTAAACCATCCCATGAAATTTTCTTTACTTCTACCTTTTGTCCTAATTTCTTTGCGATTTTTGTAGAAATCACAACATCGTAACCATCACAATAACCAGCACCATCTCCTAAAGAAACTGATGTATCGGTCTTTTTATCGGTTTGCCAGTTAAATGGAGCATAGTTACATTCCATACCTACTGTAAAGGTATCATCATCGTTTGGATCTGTTGTGCTTGAACCACAAGCGGATAAAGCTAAGGAAGCGACGGCAATCGCTGCAAATAATTTTTTCATATCTTTCTCTCCAATCTATCAAATAAAGAAAAAGGCCATGTGTTATCCGTACACATAGCCTTCATTAGCCATAAGATCAGATAACGCCTCTCCACGAAATGAAGGAGTGAAATAGGTATTACCTATGACCCCAAGAAAGAAAATTGCCATTTTCTTCTTTCGGCGATGATTACCTTTCCCATGCTTCCTTGCTTGCCAGCTCCACACAGTACTTTGACGCATCGCTACCTTTATCTTCATCTGATTTATAAACTCTATTATAGACAATCCCTATATAATGTCAAGATTGTCAATGATTTGAAAAGCCATCCCAAACTGGTTTACCTGTATAAATGGATGGCTTTCGTTTGCCATTTAAAACATCCAGAGCCCCATAGGCCATTGCTTCTTGTTCAAATTCACCTGGATAGGAATAGATAGTTGCAATCCAAGAACAATGTTCTTGAATAAATTGAATTAAATCATCAAAACGAAGTAAGCCCCCAGTTAATAGAATGCCATCAACCTTGCCCTCTAAGACGGTAGCCATCGAACCAATCCATTTTGAAATTTGATAAGCCATCGCTTGCCAAATCAATAACGCTTCCGGATCCTTTTTCTCTACCAATTCATGAATTTGATCCGCATTGCTTGTATTAAAATGACTTGAAAGTCCACCAGCCTCGTAACATAAGGCTCTTAGCTCTTCCTTTGAATAGGTCTCTAACATACTTAATAGATCGGTAACTGCCATCGATCCCATACGAGTCGGAGTAAAAGGACCTTGTCCACCACCGGCATCATTGCCATCAATCATTTTTCCATTTTTATGGGCTGTAATTGAAATTCCACCATCAATATGACAGATAATGAAATTGGATTGTTCATAATCTAAATGATGCTTTTCACAATGATAACGTGCACAGGCCTTCACATTTAAAGCATGACTTACCGCTTTTCGATAAATTCCTTTTACACCCGTAATACGAGCTAAATCACAATATTCATCTACAATGGGTGGATCCATCATAAAAACACGTCCACCATAGAGATTAGCCAGCTCTTTAGCTAATTGTACGCCTAACATCGATACATGATACAAGCCACCCTTTGCTTGACGCGTATCCTGAAGCAATTGATCATCCACTTCATAAATGCCGCTTTCTACCGAATAACAGCTTCCCCCACGACCAACAATCGCATCCAAATTTGATAAATCCAAATGATTGTCTTCAATAAATTTTTGAATGATCATCATACGATACATTAATTGATCATTGATTTTTGGGAATTTCATGAGAACGGATGAATCATGAAAGACATTCGTCGATAAAATACAATTTTTATCTTCAAATAAAGCCAACTTGGTCGAAGTTGAACCTGGATTAATCACAAATATTTTCTTCATATATATACCTTCTTTGAAAAAATAAACACTCTTATTCAAGAGGATTTTCTGTGCACAGTATAGCACAGGTCATTTAAAAGACAAATTAGGCATTCAAGTTTAGTAAATATTTTTTTACTAAACTTTTTCCGAGTAAAATATGTCTTTAAAGAGTTAAAAAAAAGAGACCGAAGTCTCTTTTCATCTTATAGTCCTGAATACATTCCAATA
>CAVKAP010000019.1:15792-17426 GCA_963654445.1 Segatella copri | reverse complement strand
GCAAGATGTTCATTCATTCCAGCTTCTTTTGCTTTGATTCGATCTTCTACAAAGGCACTAGCCGTCAAGGCAATAATTGGAACGTCTTTCGCATCGATTCGATCCATTGCCCGAATTTTCATTGTCGCTTCATATCCATTTAATACTGGCATCATTACATCCATCAAAATGGCATCAATTTCATATGGTTTCGTCTTTTTGAATTGTTCAAGCGCTACTTGTCCATTTTCTGCTTCAATTGTTCTTGCGCCTTCTTGTTCTAATAAGGTTTTCATAATCTCTCGATTGAGATTATTGTCTTCAACAATCAATATGTTTAAGCCTTGAATCGAGACTTCCTTTTGATTTTCAATTTCATTGGTACAATCAATATTTTGATTGATTTCAAAAGGAACAATCACATCAAAGGTCGTACCAACCCCTTTTTTACTCTCTACCGTAATTTTCCCTTTCATTAAATCAACCATTTCCTTTGTGATTGACATGCCTAGACCCGTTCCACCATATTGCGAACGTGCATTTTCATTTTCTTGCATAAAGGGTTCAAACAGATGATTTTCTAAAAAGTCCTCTGACATACCAATCCCGGTATCTTGACATTTAAACTCAACATAAACCATATTATCCTGGCAGGAAGCCTCTTTGATCGTAACATAGATTTTCCCATTTTCTTTATTATATTTAATGGCATTGCTTAAAATATTGGTCAATATTCTCTTATAGTGATTTGGACTTCCTATTAAATGATAATGAGGGATTTTACAATGCTCTTCTATAATTTGAATTCCACTTTTTTCAGCCTGTAAATTGATTACCGTAGAAACATTTCGACAGACCTCTTTAAAATCAAAAGGAACATGTTCTAAAATAATCTTTCCAGATTCAAGCTTATTCATATCCAATACTTCATTGATTAGCTCTAATAAAATATAAGCGGATTCTTTAATCTTTTTCCGACAATCATCACGCTTCGATATATCATCATCCGCACGCTCAGCAATTTCAAGCATACCTAAGATACCATTTAAAGGCGTACGAATATCATGACTCATTCGCAATAAGAAATTGGTTTTGGCTTGATTGGCTCTTTCAGCTTCCTTCTTTGCTCGAATCAATTCCTTTTGATAGGCTTCTTCCTTTTCTCTTTCTTGTTTTTCTTGAAGAAGGTGCTTTTCAATGTATTTATCAATGACTTGAAAAGCCGCAATAACATTTCCCTTTTCATCTAGTTTCGTAATATACAATTGATAATGATGCACCGTTCCATTTTCTAATCGACGAAAGGTTTCATTGAATTCAGCATCTTTTTCCATTAAAACATGATTTAAGTTTTCTAAACTCAATTGATAACGTAAACGCTCTTGATCTTCCTTATAAACGAATTGATCGATCCAAAGTTCCAATAATTTTTCATAAGTGAATTCTTTATTCTTTAATTTTTCTACTTCTTCAAAATCATAATTTTCTGCAAGCTTTAAAACCTTTGCGCATCCTTTATAAATATTGGCTTGATAAACATTTAAATAATCCCTTGATAAAATATCAAAAATTGCGAGCTGTTCTTCTTTTTCTTTTCTTCGAGCAAGCTCATCCGCAACAATTTCATCCGTATTTTGAAAAGCGGCAATAATGGC
>CAVKAP010000019.1:0-15264 GCA_963654445.1 Segatella copri | reverse complement strand
CTTTCAACAATCGCTCTTTTTTTCATGCTTGGATGATCAATTTCTTCCCCTTTGATAAAGACCTTTTCAACCTGTCTTAAGGCACTTAAATCCTCTAATGGATTCTTTTTAACAACCATGAAGTCTGCCGACTTTCCTTTTTCTATTGAGCCAGTAATCGAATCAATACCAGCAATCCGAGCAGCATTTTTGGTTACCGTATATATCGCAAAGGCATTGGATACGCCAACATATTTATGGAAATAATAAAGCTCTCGCCAAAAATCATATTGAGTAATCCAAGGACAACCAACATCATTTCCTAAAACAACTGGAATATCATTTTCTAGAGCCTGCTTGGCACAATCTATGATGCCATCAAAAACTATCCTTCCATTGTATTTTTCAACATCACTGGCATGCGTAATCTTTTGATCAAAGAGGGCATAAGGCAAGGCCGGTGAAATAGTTGTACAAAGAAAAGCTTTTTTCTCTTTAAATAAGTCAATGGCTTCTTGATCGAGCTTAGCTCCATGTTCGATGGAATCCACCCCATTTCTTAAGGCCAATTTAACCCCTTCTAAAGATTCAACATGACTAGCGACAATATAGCCCATTTTATGTGCTTTATCACATACTGCCTTCACCATTTCTTCGGACATCTTGACCTGTCCTGGTGCCCCTTTTTCTTTGGCATCCATGACCCCACCGGTAATCATTAATTTGATTAAATCCACCTTTTCTTTCTTTGCCTGGTCAACATAATCTAGGGCTTGTTCAATTGTGGAGGCTGTAATGGCAACTGAGCCGGCCATATGACCATGAGGAACAGATATGCCTTGATTGCTTACCAGCATTCGTGGTCCAATTCGCTTTCCACTTTCAATTTCATCACGCAATCGCGTATCAAAGTTACTTAATCCACCAACCGTTCGAATGGTGGTTACCCCACTATACAATTCATCCTTGGCAAAGGAACATACCAATTTATAGGCAATCGCTCGTGTTAGCTTAGTGGATAAAATTTGTGAAACCAACTTTTCATTGTCTCTTTGTTTCTTTTGGGGCTTACCATTTCCAGCTAAGTGGACATGCATATTAATAAGTCCAGGTAATATATAGCTTCCTTCTAAATCGATGACTTGGTAGTCAGAGAACGAAACATCCGATGAAGTGATTTCTTTTATGATTCCATCTTCAATAAGAATGCTTCCTTGCTCTACCTTCATGTCCTTTGAGCCATCGAGTATTTTTCCATTAATCAGTGCTAACTTCATTTCATTCACCTCTATTTATATTTTATCATTTTTAATCCTTGAATCGTCACAAAGGAAAGGAAAGAACATAAAATCATTTTTAAATACAAGGATAAATGAATTTCTCCAACGGAAAAGAGGCCATGTAAGCCAACGAAGCCTAAAATACTACTTAATAGAACAAAACCAACAACAAAGGCACCTACTGAATACATATTCACTTCTTTTTTAAAGATTGGATATTTACTTCGTGAAGAAAAGCCATGGAATAATCGAGATAGACAAAGGGTTGAAAAGGCCATGGTGCTTGCCAAAAGTGGATTTTCCTTTAAACCAATAAAATAGGCAATCATGACATAGACAAAAATAATCAATCCTTCTTTTCCAATTTGAAGCAAGGTTTCTTTATTTAGAATGGAATCCCTTGCGCTTCTTGGCTTTTCCTTTAGTACATCTGCACTTCCCTTTTCCATACCAATCGCAATTGCGGGTAATGAATCGGTCACAAGGTTAATAAACAATAAATGAATGGCCATAAATGGATTTGGCAATTGAAACAGACTACAAAAAACCACCGCTAAAATCGCAGAGAAATTCCCTGATAATAAATATGTAATCGCATTTTTAATATTGGTATAAACATTTCTTCCGGTTAATACTGCCTTAATAATGGTCGCAAAGTTATCATCGGTTAAAATCATACTGGCTGCATCCTTAGCCACTTCACAACCAGTAATGCCCATCGCAACCCCAATATCGCTTTGTTTCAAGGCAGGTGCATCATTTACACCATCTCCAGTCATCGCAACAATGGCTCCTTTTTTCTGCCAAGCCTTCACAATGCGAATTTTATGTTCTGGACTAACACGTGCATAAACAGAAACCTTCGATAGAATTTCATCCAATTGTTCATCCTTCATTTGCGCTAAATCATTTCCTGATAAGCACAAATCCCCTTCTTGATAAATACCAATTTCTCTGGCAATGGCTTGGGCGGTGAGAACATGATCGCCAGTAATCATAATCGGTTTAATCCCTGCTTTTTTACATTGTAGAACGGCTTGCGCACTTTCTTCTCTTGGTGGATCCATTTCTGCAACCATTCCAATAAAGGTTAAATGGGATTCATCAGAAAAGCTCAATTCTTTTTCTTCAAAGGCTTTATACGCAAAGCCGAGTACACGTAAGCCTTTTTGGGCATATCTTTTATTTTCTTCTAAGATTTTTTCAATATGAATAGAGGTTAATTGAACCTTTTTATCATGTAATAAAAGCGTATCACATCGCTTTAATAGCTCATCGACTGCCCCTTTTGTATAGAGATGATGCTCTGAGCTAACCGACATGAGCTTTCGATCCGAATCAAAAGGAAGCTCTTGTTTTCGGATACTTTCTACTTTAATATTAGATTTTTGATAGAAATCAACCAAGGCCATTTCGGTTGGATCACCAATTTCTTCGGTCGCATTCGAACAAAGCTTACAGATTTTTAATAAAAGCTCATGACAATAATCTTGTCCATTTAATTGTTTTTGGTGCTCTAAATTCACATAGGTATCAACGACAGTCATTTTATTTTGGGTCAAGGTTCCTGTTTTATCCGAACAAATCACCGAAACACAGCCTAGGCTTTCCACCGCATTTAATTGTTTAATGATGGCATGCTCCTTAACCATTTTTTGACAGGAAATGGATAAAACAATGGTTACAATCGACCCTAAAGCTTCCGGAATAGCTGCAACGGCTAAAGCAACCGCAATCAATAAGGCTTCCATGATATTCTCTTTGGCAAAAACAATATTCATGACCATAATTACTATACAAATGATACAAATTGATAGCGTCAGCTTCTTTGAAAATTCATCCAAGGATCGTTGTAAAGGTGTTTTTCTTTCTTTGGCATTTTGAAGCATGGTCGCAATTTGACCAATTTGCGTCTTCATTCCTACCTTGCAAACAATATATTTCCCTGTTCCATTTGTGACTAAAGAGCTAGAAAAAACCATATTTCTTTGATCATTGATGGTACAATCGGAAACAATGGAATCACAGCTTTTCTCTTGTGCAATAGACTCTCCGGTCAATGAGCTTTCATTGACTTGAAGATGAAAGCATTCCACTAAACGTCCATCCCCTTCAATAAGGTCTCCTGCTTCAACCTGAACAAGGTCTCCAACCACCAATTGATCCGATGGAATCTGCATTAAATTTCCATCTCGAATGACTTTAACCTGAGGTATAGATAGCTTTTTTAAGCCTTCTAGGGATTTTCTAGATTTTACTGTCTGTACTGTCCCTAAAATCGCATTCATGGTAATCACGACAAAAATAACCAAAGAGCTGGCCATTTCTCCCGTAATTCCTGAAATAATACCGGCAATAATCAATACAATAACCAATAAATCCTTGTATTGATTAATAAAGATGATAAGCGTACTTTCTTCTTTTTCACTTTCTAATTCATTGGCTCCATACTTATTTAAATGTAAGCTTACTTTATCCTTTGTCAGCCCATCCAATGAAGTATTTAACTCTTCAAATACCTGCTCAACACTTTTTTTATACCATTCCATATGCGTCCTCCTTAATAAAAAAAGACAAGAACTCATGAGAAAAAAACTTCCCATGAGTCTTGTCTTTAAGCTTAGCCAGAATGTAAACATTCGCGATGTTGACTAATACACACTATTGTGAGACTACTCCCTCAAGTAACTTAATCATACACGAACGAATGTATTTTTTCTATCAAAAATTTAAGATTTTGTTTTTTCAATGGTTTCGCGAATTAATTGTGCATAGGCATTCTGCCCTTCCTCTTCTGGATGAATGCCATCCGAAATCAACCATTCTGGATGCTCTTTAATTAAAGAATACCAATCCACCTTATGAACATTTTTATGTGTTTTCGCCAATTGATCGATGGTTTGATTCACATCATCTTGCCACTCTAAATAAGGTCCATAGACATTGACCCAGAAGATTTCACGATCACTTCCGAGTGCATTTAATAGATCATCCACTGGCTGTTCATACAAAGGTCCGTTGGTTCCTAAAGAGACCACCACAACCTTTCCAACCTGTCCAGCATTAATGGCTTCTTGTACACTTTATAATTCAGAGCCAATATGACGTGAAACCTCTGCATTGACCTGACAATTTGGCAATTGTTCTTGTAAGGCTTGGGCACTTCCTAGCATCACAGAATCTCCAACGCAATACACATTTTCAATGGATATAGTCTGTGCCACCTTTACCTTTTTCTTCTTTTGTTTTTTTAGGGCCTTTTGATTTTTTACCATCGTTTTTTCTAAGCTTGTACTCTCTTTTTGCCCTTTGGATTGAACAAATCCAAGCATGCCAAAGAAACAAAAGAAAACCAAAAGAACATTCAATCCAATTCTTACTTCCTTCTTCCAGTTTTTTCTCGAACTAGAAAGAATGGCATGAGAACCATAGGCAAAAAGGAAAAGCAGCACAAATTCTAAAATAAGAACAAATGGTCCTTGCCAATGCTTGGTCTGAAAGAAATACAAAATCGGATATTGCCATAAGAAAAGCTCATAGCTGTATTGACCAATCCATTTCAAAGGCTTCCATTCTAAAAGTGAAGTCCATCGATTCGTATGTAATAGAGCATAGAAAAGTAAGCTCATTCCCATACTAATTCCAAAAAAGCCTCCACAATACATATAAGCCGCTTGTCCATCACAAACGAAGAAGCAAACAAACATGAATAAGAATAAAAGAAAAATCGTAAAATTATTTGATTTTTCATTTTCATCGATTTTATGATGATTGACCATCATACCTAAATAAACACCCATCAATATGGAAAAAAGACGCGTATCCGTTCCATAATAAAGACGGGTCACATCTTGATTTGGATGATATTGAACCAGCATCCAAATACCACTGAAAAAGATCAAAGCCAAAAGTAGACGTTGTGCAAAAAGAAAGCCTTTGGATTTTTCTATCTTTTGATAGGCAAAATATAAGAAGGGCCAAATGAAATAAAATTGCATTTCAATGGATAAAAACCACATCGGTGTAAACATCGATGCATTAGCAATCCGGGTAAAATAATTTGCGTTTTGACCAATCTGCCACCAGTTGTTCCATCCAGTAAGAATACTGATTCCTTCATTTCGTATAGCTTGAATCCCTTCAGGACAAAAAAAGAAATAAAAGCCAATCGTGAAAAAAAACATCAATAATAATCCTGGATAGATCCGTTTAATTCGTTTTTTTGCATAGGTCCATAAAGGAAAGGGGGACTTTAAGCTGATTAAAAAGCCACTAAGAATAAAGAATAGACAGACCCCCAAATAACCACCTTTGACAGTTGAAGGAAAGAAATGATAGAAGGTAATCGCAAGGGTGGCAATGGCCTTTAAGCCATCGATGCCTTGAATTCTTTTAAGCTGCATCTTTCCTTCGCAAGGCTTCAATTTGATTTTTCATTTCAATGGCTAATTTCCGATGATTGTATTCATCCATATGAATACAATCGAAGCAAGAGGCTTTGGCATACTTCGACGCATCCATAAAAGCGACATCAAAGGTATCACATACCTTTTTGATTTCAGATGCAAGTCCTTTGGATTGTTCAAGGGAGGTCGCATCAAAGTCACCATAAGGGCCTTGTTTTTCAACGATGTCTTCACCTAATAAAATCGGAGAAACCATAAGAAGCTTAGGAACTGGATAATTATAGTAAACTGGATTTTGAATTTCGCGAATAAAATTACGTGCTCCTTTGGCTATTCCTTTGGCATGGGCATGAAAAACAACCTTTAAATCATTGGTTCCTAACATGACAATGACTAAATCAATGGGATCTTGACTTCTTAAAATTGAAGGCAGGATATCTAAACCACAACGTTCTTTACAAAATGGATCAACAAACGCAAAGGTTCGTCCATTGAGACCTTCCTCAATAATTTCATCCTCCTTCAATAAGCTTTGAAGGATTCGTGTCCATCTCGCTTCATAACGAAGGCCTGTTTCGGCATTATAACCCCATGTATTACTATCTCCTATACATAAAATTCGCATCTTTACACCTCAATTATTTCTTTTATTTCCCGGACCATCTGTCTTTCCTTTTCCGTTAAAGGATTGGTCACAAGTAAATCAATATCTCTAAAATTTCCAATGTTGTAAGCCGCTTTTTTTTCAAATTTTGAACGATCGGCTACCACAATATTCTTTTTTGAATGTGCAATAATATGCTCTTTAATTGCGATTTCATTAAAAGCTAAAGCGGTAAAGCTATTCGATCCCATTAGACCATCGGTTCCCATTAAGGCTAAATCAAATTGAATGCGGTCAATGACTTCGATACAAAAATGGCCATGTGTACGCAATCCAACATTGGAAACCTCCCCACCACAAAATATGGTATGGTAGCCTAAAAGCCCTGCTTCATAAGCTAAAGGAATACCATTGGTTACAATCGTTACATTTTTAAAGGATAAAGCCGGTAGCCCTAGAATAATGGTACTGCCTGAATCCAAAAAGACGGTTTGGTTTTCTTCAATCTCTTCTATAGCTCTTAGTGCGGCTCTTCTTTTATCCTCAAGATTCTCCTGTTCACGCATTTGAACTGGAACCTCTTCTAAGGTTGATAACGGACGAGCAAAGCCATGCTCACGAATCACACGTCTTTGATCCTCCATATCACTTAAATCACTTCGAATCGTTTCTGGAGTAACCTTTAGACGATTGGCTAAAAGCTTCACACTGACGCGACCTTCATCTAAAAGAATATGATAAATTTTTGATTGACGTTCATCTTTTTTATTTGCCATAGCTACACCTCAATAATCTCTTTGATTCCTTTGACCAATTGTTTTTGTTTCGGGGTTAATGGATTACAAACCAAGCAATCAAATTCTTTTAAAGCACCAAAATTATAGGAACCATTCTCATTAAATTTTGATTGGTCCATAGCTACAATTTTACGCTTTGAGTGAGCTAATACAAGTCGTTTTATACCAACATCATGAAAATCCTTGGTTGCAAAATAAGCACCCTTGCCAATACCATCACAGGTCAGTACGCAACAATCAAATTGTATTTGTTCAATCAATTCATTACTAATTGCATCGTAAGTTCGTATACCTACATTGGATAATTCCCCACTACAAACAATCACATGAAAGCCTAATAAGCTCGCTTCATAGGCTAAAGGAATCCCATTGGTCACAATCGTTACATTTTGATTTCTAGGTAAAGAAGCTAAACCTAAGCTAATGGTCGATCCAGCATCTAAAAAAATGGTTGAATCGGGTTTGACCTCTTGTAGGGCACGAAAAGCAATCCGTCTTTTCTCCTGTATATTTTCTAATTCACGCATTTGAAAAGGAACCTCCGATACACTTGAAATCGGACGGGCAAAGCCATGTTCACGAATGATTCGGTGTTGATTTTCCATTTCGGATAGATCTGAACGAATCGTTTCAGGTGTCACCATTAATTGATTGGCTAAATCTGTTACCTTAGTTTTGCCTTGCTTCAATAGAATTTTATATAATTTTGATTGCCTTTGAACTTTTTTATTTAGCATAAAGTATTTTCCTTTATTTACTATTTTAACAAAAATTCTATTTTTTGATATAGAAAAACGTTCTCCCTATATTTGAATCAAATTGTCTACAAAAAAAGAAGCCTCCATCAAAAATCAAATGATGACTTCTTTGTATTCTAATCAAATGAGTTTCAAAAGTTGATGAAGCGTATGTACCTCTTGTCTTTTAGAGAAGCTTTCACGTGTTCCAAAAACTTTAAAATGATTTTTTTGATAAAATTCAAGAAGAAATTCATTATCTTCACATTCCAAAAATTCTAAAACGCCTCCAACAGCATATTGGATTTCAGATATCATCTATAGCGCTAATTCCACAAGATCCTTTCCGATAATTTGTTTTTCCCTAGGAAGTGAATAGTTCTTTCCTAACTGCGCAATAAGGTACGCCGCTATAGTAAAAGACTGCGTTTCTTCATCCAAAGTGCTCATTCGAGATAACTTTTTCGCCATTGTCTTACTAATACTCGAAATATGGACAGAAATTGGTTTTATGGTCAGAGAAAAATACCCCAACAACGAAGCATCGAAAGCATCAAACACCAAATAGGTAATCGATTGATCTTTCTTAGTAAATTCTACAGCATTATGTACCAAAAAATATTCAACATCTGGATTTTTAGGGCAAGAAAAATCGGAGAGCAAGTCATAAAGATCCTCCTCTCCGATATAGGTTGCTTCCTTTTCATCTAAGTAAGCTCGAATATTTACAATAAGATATTTATCCAAGATTTTTTTTCTTCCTTTTTGACATTAAATCTAGAATTTCTTGTGGATCCGTTAAAAGCCGCGCAGGAAGCGTCCGTTTTGGCGCACGATCTCGATCTGCTTCATCAATTGCTTCAACAAAACGATTTACATTTTTAGGATCAGATAAAACAAAATTATGTGTAATACTTGAAGTCGCCATACGAACACCTCCTCTTTTCTTGGCTTCTTGATACTTAAAGTATATTTAATACGCAATAAAAGTTCAACATCCATACACAGAAAACCGTTCCCACTATAGGAACGCTTATTCGCTCTTTTCTTTTTTTTCTTCCCAAAAGTCAACAGGCTCATAGTCTTGTAGATTGGCTAAAAAATGATGTTGGCTCAATTTCTCTTGAATTTGATCTAAGGTTTTCTGATTTTTGGCTGATATCGTATGGTAATGATAGCCTGAAGTTACATTCAACAATAACGAAGAATTTCCTTTTTCAATTTCACTTAAATAATTCTCAACATCTAATCTTGATTCAATATTTAAGCTTGCCTTTAAGACCCCATAGACACGATGATAAACAAAGACATCTTCTAATTTACCACCACAATCAACAATCAAATTCATTTCCTCACGAGCATCTTCACTTCGATGATGAACCTTAAATACCCGTGTCGTATCGTTTTCTTTCAATAAAAGATAGCCTTTATTAGTGGATAAAATCGAAACATCCCCTGCACGCAATAAAGCCATATCTGTTACAACTACTTGTCTAGAAACACCAAGCTGTTTAGCTAGAGCACTTCCCGAAACGGGTTGAACAGATTTTTCTAAAATTTCAATAATTTTATTTCTTCTTTCTTTACCCGTCATGGAAACACCTCTTTCTATATTTGATGTAAATGCTTTAAAGAAACATCTAAAATGGGAGCAGAATGGGTAAGGGCTCCACTTGATATATAGTCTACCTTTAAATCCTTCATTTTTTCAATATTTTCTTTTGTCACATTTCCTGAAATTTCGATTTCTGCTTGATGATCAATCAAATCAATCGCTTCTTTCATTTCTTCATGCGTCATGTTATCTAACATGATAATATCCGCCTTCGCTTCTAAGGCTTCTTTGACCATATCTAGATTTTCTACTTCAATTTCAATCTTTCGAACAAAGGGAGCATAAGCCTTTGCCATTTGAATGGCTTTAGAAACACTGCCAGCTGCTCCAATATGATTATCTTTTAACATAACTCCATCCGATAAATTATAGCGATGGTTCGATCCACCTCCGACTTTTACCGCATACTTTTCAAAGATTCGCATATTTGGAGTTGTTTTGCGTGTATCTAATAAACGAATGGATGTTCCTTCTAATAACTTTACAACCTCATGTGTATAGCTAGCGATTCCACTCATTCTTTGTAGATAATTTAGAGCCGTTCTTTCACCTGATAAAAGAACACGAATATCCCCCACAACTCTAGCAAGCAATTGTCCTTGCTTCACTTCTTGCCCATCTTCTACCTTAAATTCAACCTTTGTCTTTTCATCTAATAAGCTAAAAACTCTTTCAAAGACTTGAAGTCCACAAATAATTCCATCCTCTTTACAAATCAAATCCACTTGTCCTAAAACGGCATTGGGCATAACGGCATTGGTTGATACATCCTCTTGATTGATATCTTCTCTTAAGGCATGCATTAAATAAGGATCAATATTACACTTTAAACTGATTGGATCAAACATACATTTCCTCCTGTTTTGACTCTTCCTTTTGTATTTCAATTTGGACCATCTTTGGATAGCTTTCCTTTATATTTTTATAGGCATCATAATCTATATTTTCAAATAAGGCCTGATTTTCTGGATTTCGATGATAAGAATTTGAAATTTCACAAGCTGCTCGTTTGGCAAAAACCAAGGATTCTAATAGAGAATTGCTTGCCAGACGATTTTTTCCATGAACGCCATTACAAGCTGTTTCACCAACCGCATACAATTGATTCATTGAGGTTTTGGATTGTTTATCCACTTTAATTCCACCCATAAAATAATGCTGAGCAGGAACAACAGGGATTGGCTCCTTTTCTGGATCAAAACCTCTTTCATGACAATGCGCGACAATATTTGGAAAATGACTATAGAGCTCATCATGACCAATTGGGCGTAAATCTTCCCATACATAATCCGTATGATCCTTTTCCATTTGTTTGTGTATTTCTTTGCTAACAACATCTCTTGGTAAGAGTTCATTCACAAAGCGATGCATATGCTTATCAAGTAATAAAGCACCTTCGCCTCGTACACTTTCACTAATTAAAAAGGAACGATCATTTTCATTTGGACTATAAAAGGTCGTTGGATGAATTTGAACATAGTTCACGTTTTTCAAATCAATATGATGCTTGATTGCCAGAGCAATCCCATCTCCAGTTAAATGACGAAAATTCGTTGAATGTCGATAGATTCCACCAATACCACCGGTAGCTAAAATTGTATAATCGGCTTGAATGCTTTCATAGCTTCCATCCTTTTTTTGAATAAGAGCGCCATAGCATGTATTGTCTTTTTCAATCAAATCAACTAAAGTTGTGTTTTCCCATATCGTAATATGATTAAGCTCTTGCGCCTTTTTTAACAGATGCTTGGTAATTTCCTTACCCGTCTCATCTTCATGAAATAAGATGCGTTTATCTGAATGTGCACCTTCACGCGTAAAATCTAAATGTCCATTTTCATCTTTATGGAAATCTACTCCATAGGAAATTAAATCCGAAATAACATCCTGACTTGAACGAATCATAATATCGACAGACTCTTTATCATTTTCATAATGACCTGCACGTAAGGTATCTTCAAAATAGGATTGATAGTCTGCTTCATTTTTTAACATACAGATTCCTCCCTGTGCTAAAAAGGAATCACTACTTTCTACATCCGATTTTGTAATCATTAAAATCTTTTTATTTGGATTGATCTGTAATGCAGCATACAATCCAGAACAACCTGTTCCTACAATTAAAATGTCGGTTTTCATTCTCTTTTACCTCCATTGAGTCGCATTATAGCACCAGTCTATACACTTGTAAAGTCATGATATTGACAACTGTCTTGTCAGTGCTATAATAACAACGTTTAAAGGAGAGCATTATGAATACGAAAGATTTACAGAGGGAGATCCTCCGTCTAAAGAAAGAAAAAGATATGATGATACTTGCCCATGCTTATCAAAGTCAAGATATCCTAGAAATTGCCGATTATACAGGAGATTCATTTGGCTTAAGCGTGCAAGCTTCCAAAACAAATCATAAAAATGTCATGATGTGTGGTGTGCGCTTTATGGCAGAAACTGTAAAGGTTTTATCCCCTGAAAAAAATGTCTATCTTGCCAATGGATCTGCAGGTTGTCCAATGGCCCAACAAATGACCAAAGAAGATGTATTGATGTTAAAGGAAAAATACCCAGATTATGCGATTGTTGCCTATATCAATACAACAACTGAATTAAAGACAGTGGTTGATATGATCGTTACCAGCAGTAGTGCGGTAAAAATCATAAAAAGAATGCCAGAAAAAAACATTCTTTTTATTCCAGATCCAAATCTAGGCTCATGGGTTGAAAAGCAATGCCCAGAAAAAAATATTAAATATTTTCAAGGTGGCTGCCCTACCCATTTACGCATGAGCAAAAAGGATATTGAAAAAGCCCGCTTAGAGCATCCAAACGCAAAAATCTTAGTCCATCCAGAATGCCGAAAGGAAGTTACTGAATTGGCAGATTATGCCGGATCAACAACAGGTATCTTAAAATATGCCAAGGAAAGTGATGCGAAAGAATTTGTGATTGGAACCGAAAATAGCATTGTTCAACATCTTCAATTTGACTGTCCAGATAAGCTCTTTTATCCATTAAGCATTGAATGTATTTGTCATAATATGAAAGCCACAACCTTAGTGGATGTTTATAATACCTTAACTGGAAAAAAAGCAGAAGAAATCACATTGGACAAACAATTAATGGACCAAGCACGTAATGCCATTCATCGAATGGTAGAAGCTGGCAAATAAGTAAAGAAGAAGCTGTTCATCGCAGCTTCTTTTCATTGATTTTTTACTTTCCATTCCATCACAACATCTTTTCCATGATGCGCCAATCCTATAAAAATAACCCTTCCATTTAATTCGCAATCATATTTTTTATCTTCTATTTGTTGAATTGCTTGAAGAGCGAGCTGTTTCAACTCCTCTTGAAGATTATTTTTTTCTTCTTTAAGATACTTTAACTCCAAGACAAAGGAAGTTGATTTTTTATCCTTTGCTTTTAAGATAATGTCTTTTCTGCCTTTTCCAGCTTCACGATTACTGATGACATCATATTGTGCCGAATAACACAAACACATTCCTAGCATCAACATATGATAACTATTTTCACTCGTCAAATCATAATAGCTTGGCATTAGCAAAACACTTTTATATTGTCCCAAAAATTCTTCTTGTTTTTCTTCAATGAGCTTACTGACAACGGTATACAACTTCCCGGTTTTTAATCCAAGTTGATATTCAGTCAAATAGATAAATTCTTTCTTCACTTCATCATTGGGTATGATGATGCAATATTGATCATTGTATGGATCAATCGTTTTTTTAATTGTTAGATATCCAGCATTGACAAATAAGCCCCATAAGGTTGAATTATCTGCTTCTTCAAAAAAGCTTGTCTGCATACGTACGACCGTTTCAATTTGACCATCTGTAATTAATCTTTCATATTCGTTTTTGAACTCATGATCCGATTTTTTTATTGCTTCTTTAATCATGATATTTGCACTTGTATTCACCCAATATGGCATAAGTTCTTGTCTTTTCGCATAATTTAGAATAGACCAAGGATTATAGATTTCAATTCCTCCCATTGAATAGCCATCATACATTTTTTTAACTTGCTCATCGAATTTCAGATGATAATATTCTAATATTTTTTGAGTTTCATTCTCTGTAAAGCCAAAGAATTGATTATAACCATGATCTAATACCGTATAGACGTCCAAATTATTTAAGTCACTAAAAATATTTTCTTTTGCGACTCTTTGCACACCTGTAAGCATCGCATATTTCAAGCTATTTGATGTTTTCAATGAATTGTGAAGCAAGCTTGAAAGACCACCTCGAAGATCCTCATAAAATCCATGAACTTTAGCTTCTATAAATGGTGTATCATACTCATCAATAAAAACCATAACTTCTTTCTTGTGATAGTCTTGAAGCTTTTCCATTAAAAAGGAAATTGCATCGCCAATTCCTTCAAGACTTCCATTTAAATAATTCATCAAAACATTTTCTAAAAGGTCATGCTTATTTTGTTCATATTTTGTTAGATTATCAAAGACATAACGATGTCGATCCCATTCCTTCAATATTTGATCCTTTATTGTAGAAACAATTGATATTTTATCTCTTTTAGCATCTGCAAAGGAAATAAAAATGCTTGGATATTGATTCATTTCACTTGCGTAGGGCGTATCCATGATCTTCGTACCCTCAAATAATTCTTTTGAATCCTTCGTAATATCAAAAAACTCTGCCATCATTGACATATTAATCGTTTTACCAAATCGTCTAGGACGTGTTATTAAAGTAACTTGACTTTTCTTCTCTAAAAATTCTTTAATGATTAAAGTCTTATCCACATAATAGTAATCATTTTGACGGAGCTTCTTATAGTCCGATATTCCAATTGGTATTACCTTCACTTCCATCACCCTTTCTTTTTTATTATAAACTAATTTATCTAATCTTCTTTTAAAACAAAGAAAAAAGCTAGAATTTCTTCTAACTTCTTACTCCTCTTCTTCTTTTTTATTATCAAAGGCAATTAATTTGGCGATGATTTCATCGACAATTTCAGATTCTGTTTTATGGTCGGTATTGATTGTTACATCGGCAATCGTACGATATTTTTCTTTTCGTTTTTCCAATAATTTTTCAATATATTCCACATTCATATGTCCATTTAAAATTGGACGTTCATTGCTGTCCTTTACACGATCTAAAATCGTTTGTGGACTTGCTTGTAATAAAACAACACGTCCATTTTTCTTCATATGCTCTGCATTGTCATCACGCATAACAACTCCACCACCACAGGATACAATCGATTGTTTGATCTTTTGAAGCTCAATCAAGCAATTGCTCTCTAGATTGCGGAAGTAGGTTTCTCCATATTCATCAAAGATTTCTGAAATGGACATTCCTTGCTTCTTAGAAATCATGTCATCCATTTCAACTCGATTCATTTCCAATTTACGCTCTAGTTCCGATGCGATGGTCGTTTTCCCAGCTCCCATAAATCCAACTAAGAACACATTGTAGTCAAATAAGGCTTTTGCTTGAACCTTACGAGAGTTTTTCATAATGTATTTAAATACATCTAAAATTTCTTCTTCGAATTCATTGTCCCCTAGCTTCTCTTCTAAAGCCTTGGTTTGTTTTTCTTCTTGCTCAGGTTGTAAAATAGGGATTCCTGTTGCTTTCTTATAGGCGATAATCTTTTGAATTTCAACCATTCGATCGGCTAAGGCATCGATAATTCGATTATCACATTCACTAATTCTCTTTCGCGCTTCCTCTAACTGATTCATAATATATTTCCTTCTGCTACTCAAAATGTGTTTAAATATACTTAAACACATCGAGAATTGAAGTCCTCTCGGATACTTCTTACTGCTTCAAAGTGCATGCTTTTGT
>CAVKAP010000018.1:12892-21031 GCA_963654445.1 Segatella copri | reverse complement strand
ATGAAACACTTTTGTAAAAAGCACGTAAAAAGGGGTATAATGAAATCAATATTTTACAGGAGCGTATTATGACGAAAACAATTTATGATCGAAGGAATATCAGTATGGTCATGGACTTATATGAATTGACGATGGCCAATGGATATTTAGAAGAGAAGAAGAATGATCATTATGTGACTTTTGATGTTTTCTATCGAAAGAATCCCGATAATGGAGGCTATGCTATTTTTGCAGGCTTGGAACAAATTATTGAATATATTGAAGGCTTACATTTTGATCAAGAGGATATTGATTATTTAGATTCCTTGCATTTATTTAGTGATAAATTTTTAGATTATTTAAAGTCTTATCATTTTACTGGGGATGTCTATGCCTTTAGAGAAGGAACGATTATGTATCCAAATGAACCGGTATTAACGGTTCATGCCCCTTTGATTGATGCGCAATTGATTGAAACAGCTATCTTAGCACAAATCAATCATCAATCTTTAATTGCAACCAAGGCGAGTCGAATTGTACGAAGTGCGAAGGGACGTTCAGTTTCTGATTTTGGAGCACGTCGTGCCCATAATATGGATGCTGCTGTCTATGGAGCACGGGCTGCTTATATTGGTGGAGCCGTTGGTACCGCAACTGTATTAGCAGGTGAAATGTTTAATATTCCTTTAAGTGGAACCATGGCGCATAGCTGGGTCATGTATCAAAAGGATGAATATACGGCCTTTAAAAAATTTGCGGAAACCTATCCGGATGGAACGGTTTTATTGATTGATACCTATGATGTTTTAAAATCAGGTGTGCCAAATGCGATTCGCGTTGCGAAAGAAGTTTTAGAACCGATGGGGAAACGCTTAAAGGGGGTTCGTTTGGATTCCGGTGACTTAGCTTATCTTTCGAGAAAAGTTAGAAAAATGTTAGATGAAGCAGGTTGTGAGGATTGTATTATTATTGCTTCGAATAGCTTGGATGAATATACAATTACATCGATTCTAGATCAGGGCGGTCAAATTGATAGCTTTGGTGTAGGAGAACGTTTAATTACATCGAAAAGTGATCCGGTCTTTGGTGCAGTTTATAAAATTGTTGAAATTGAAAAGGATGGCAAAAAGGTGCCAAAAATTAAGATTTCTGAAACGGTTGAAAAGATTACCAATCCAGGAAGAAAGAAAGTCTATCGTGTCTATGATCAAGAAGGAAGAGCAATTTCTGATTTACTAACTAAGATGGATGAAGAGGTAGATCCTTCGAAGCCTTATCGTTATGTCGATTCGAAAAAGCCTTGGAAGAATTTAAGCTATGAGAACTTTACTATTCGTCCTTTACAACAATTGGTGATTCAGGATGGAAAACGAGTGATGGAAACCGAATCCTTGGATGACATTCGCAATTATGTGAAAAAACAATTAGAAGATGAAATTTGGGAATCTGAGCTTCGTTTTGATAACCCACATGTTCATTATTTGGATATGTCACCAAGCTATTATGAAATGAAAATGGATTTGTTGTATAAATCCCAATCAAGAAGTGAGGACTAGGGATGTTGTGCCTTTGGGCATGACATCTTTTTAAGAGGAGATAATATGTCAAAAAAAATAAGACATCGCTTGATATTACTTTTAGGATGCTTGTTCATTGTACTTTTATTCTTTTTATCCATTCAGCTTATCTTTCATTCTCAAAATGAGACGGAAAAGACCAGTGTTATAAAAACAGAAAAGAAGGATTCCGCTCTTGATAAAAGAATTGCCGCCTATCGTAAAAAGCATCCAGAGTATTCAAAAAGCGAAGCAACAAAACGCGTAAAAATGAATTTAGATTATGATGCCTATACACATGTAGAAGAGGTGTCCGATTTAGATAATCTACAAATGCTTGTCAATAAATATCATAATCTTCCAGAAAATTATGAACCAAGTGATTTAGTCACAGTCACAAATAGTGGCGAAAATGATGCGAAAATGCGTAAGGAGGCAGCTGAGGCCTTTGAACAATTGGTCAATGCAGCCAAAGCTGAAGGAATCACTCTAAGTGCATGCAGTGCTTATCGAAGCTATGCCTACCAAAAGAATTTATATGACAATGGGGTATCCAACTATGGGCAAGACTATGCCGATGCCTATTGGACCCGACCTGGCTTCAGTGAACATCAAACGGGTTTATCGGTGGATATTCGTTTGGATGGAGATACCAGTGATTTAGATGCACCAAGAAACAGTTCAAATTATCCATGGTTATTAGAAAATATGCATAAATATGGTTTTATAGTTCGTTATCCAGATGATAAGGAAGAATATACCTTAATATCACCAGAAAGCTGGCATCTACGCTATGTAGGAAAGGATCTCGCAACCTATCTTTATGAAAATAATCTTTGTTTAGAAGAATATTATGCCAGTAAATAAAAAGCACGTCTAGGCGTGCTTTTTTTAAAGGGTGTATGTTTCCTTGATGTTCGACGATATACAAGGAGAAATTAATCTTTTTTTGGATAGAAGCCAGATGGTGCTTCACCTAAATTAATCATGATATTCTTTGTTTGACTATAGGCATCTAAGATGGCTTTATCATTTTCACGACCGATACCAGATTGTTTGTATCCACCAAATGGTGCACCTTCTGGAATTTGATTATAGGTGTTGACCCAAACACGACCGGTTTCAATGCTTCTTGATACACGTAAAGCGCGATTTAGATTTTGTGTCCATACGGCACCACCAAGTCCATAATCGGAATCATTTGCCATCGCAATAACTTCTTCTTCTGTTTTGAATTTAATAACAACAGCTACTGGTCCAAAGATTTCTTCTTGGGCCACACGCATATCATTTGTGACATTGGTGATTAAGGTTGGTTGTACAAAGCTTCCTTGATCACAACCATTTTCAGTATAGAAATCACCACCACATGCGATGGTTGCGCCTTCTTCTTGAGCAATCTTTACATAAGATAAGATTTTTTCGGCTTGACGTTTATTGACTTGAGATCCCATTTGAGTTTCAGGATTTAATGGGTCACCGACATTCACTTTTTGGAAGGCATCTACTAATTCAGCGACAAATTTGTCATAAATACTTTCTTGGACAAAGACTCTGGATCCTGCACAACATACTTGACCTTGGTTAAATAGGATACCAAGCTGAACACCATCAACGGCCATATCCCAATTGCAATCTTCAAAAATGATATTGGCACTTTTTCCACCGAGCTCTAAGGTTGCGGGAATCAATTTATCTGCAGCTGCATTGGCAATGCTCATACCAATTTCAGTTGAACCAGTAAAGGCAAGCTTGCTTAAATCTGGATGATCTAATAAATATTGACCGGATTTTCCACCTGCTCCGGTCACAATATTTAAAACACCAGCAGGTAAGAGATCTTCAATTAATTCCATAAAGACTAAGATGCTTAAAGAAGTAGAAGAAGATGGTTTAAATACAACACAATCTCCAGCCGCTAAAGCAGGTGCTAATTTCCATGCAGCCATTAAGAATGGGAAGTTCCATGGAACAATTTGACCAACAACCCCAATTGGTTCACGTAAAACCAAGCTCATCATATTGCCATCAAGTACAGAGGCTACTCCTTCATCGGTACGAATTAAGCTGGCATAATAATGGAAGTGACGAACGGAATAAGGCACATCAATTGCACTTGTTTCACGAATTGGTTTTCCATTATCCATTGTTTCTACCGTCGCAAGCCATTGCGCATTGGCTTCAATACGATCTCCAATTTGATCTAAGATATTTGCACGTTCTTCTTTCGTTGTATTTTTCCAAGAAGGATAAGCACGCCATGCAGCTTCAACCGCTGCATCAACATCCTCTTTTGTTGCTTCCGCACATTGGGCTAAGGCTTGTCCATTGGCTGGGTTTGTACTGGTAAATACAGCTCCATCTGAAGCTGGGCGCCATTGACCATCAATGTACAATCCATAACTGTCTTTTAATTTTTCATTCATAAGTAGTACCTCCAATTTGTTTTGTGTATAATCAAATTATATTCACAACTGGTATCAAGAAAAGAACCAGAGAATTTAAATAAAAGGAGATCAAAATAATGCTTCAATATGATTTTAATCAAAGAGATGGACAGTCAAAATATGAATATTTATACCAATGCTTGAAAGCCGATATTCTGAATGGAAATATCCTTGGAGGCAGTAAACTCCCGTCAAAAAGGGACTTAGCGACGGCTAATAAGATCAGCATTAAAACGGTAATGAATGCCTATGAACAGCTTTTAATGGAAGGATACATTGTATCGAAAGAAAGAAGTGGATACTATGTGGTATCTGATTTTACTCCACAGCTTAGATACCAGAATATACCAGTTCACCTTCCATCAGCAGAAGTTAAAGAAAATTGGATTGCTGACTTCTGTGCGAATACAGCTGTTTACGAGCGGTTTCCATTTTCGATGTGGACCAAAGTCATGCGCAATGTACTCGCCGATTACAATGTGAATCTGATGCGAAGAGGGGAGTTTCTAGGAAGTCAGGAATTACGGCTTGAAATTGCGAAGCATTTATATCATTCACGAAGCATTATTGTTTCACCGGATTGTATTGTGATTGGAACAGGAATTGAATACCTCTATTCAAAAATTATAGAATTGCTTCCAAAGGATTCTATTTATGGCGTAGAAAATCCAGGCTATCGAAAGATTCCACATATTTATGAGGAATATGGAGTTGAGTGGACATGGAGTGCTATGGATCGAGAAGGCATCTTAATGAGCTCGCTTCAAAGCAGTCGAGCCAGTGTCCTTCATGTATCTCCAGAGCATCATTATCCTTTAGGTACGGTTATGAGTGCCAAAAGACGGCAACAATTATTAAAATGGTTAGAGAGTGATCCGAATCGTTATATTATTGAAGATGATTATGATTGTGAATTCCGATATCGAGGACGTCCAATTTCAGCCCTTTATGGGCTAGATCATACGCATCGTGTCATTTATATGAATACCTTTAGTAAGACACTAAGTCCAGCTATTCGTATTAGCTATATGGTGCTTCCGGAAAAGCTGTTAAATCAGTATGTCAGCTCAGCGAACTTCTTTTCCAATACATCATCCAATTTAGAACAATATACCTTGGCACGCTTTATCAAGGAAGGTTATTTTTGCCGTCATTTAAATCGAATGCGAAAATACTATCAAAACCAGGGTGAAATGATGTTAAAAATCTTAAGAAATACGAAAACAATTCCCATTGAAGGCATCAGTGGAGTAGAAAGTGGCACTCACTTGTTGGTGCAAGTAAATACCAAAATGACGGATGAAGAAATCAAATGGAAGGCCCGTCAAAAGGGAATTAATCTATCTTGTCTATCGGAATTCTGTATTGGCAATCCGAAGCAGTACCAGCATGTTCTTGTCTTAAACTATTTAAATATGGAAGAAGAAAAAATAAAGGAAGCCATTGATCAATTAGGTGAAGTATTCCAATAAAAAAGCACTCATAAGAGTGCTTTTTAAAAGCCGGACATTTGTTTTTCTTTATAGAGCTTTAAAGCCGATTCATTAACACTTAAGATGGCGTTTTCACATTCTCGCGCACTCATTCTCTGACAGCCTTGTGCTAGAATCGAATTTTGAATCAGACCATCACTGGAAGCGACCGTTAATTGATACTCTTTCTTTAATTCAGAAACAATACGTTCAATATAGCTATCGGCCGTTTGATTGTATTGAGTATAAATGATTTCTAAGCCACCACGTTTATAATTCCGTGCTTCACTATTCTTAACGCGATAGGCATCAAAGACAAGCAGGACACGACAATTCCGATAGCCCTGATAATTAGAAACCCAATCAATCAATTGATCTCTTGCCGAGGCAATATCCTTTTGATCTAGCTTTTTAAAGGCATCCCAAGAAAAGATTTGGTTGTATCCATCAATGATGACACAAACGGGTTTTGTCGGTTGAACTTTTAATGGTTTATCTTGATTGACTTTTTTCTTCTTTTTAGGTTCTTTCTTCGTATTTTTATTTTGTCCTGACATATTTTGGAAGACTCTTTTGGCTTCTTCATCACTGATTGTATATTTGGATGCATGATAGCTTGAAAGGGAAGCCTTCTTTTCTTGAATATGCATGAGCTCATCGGCTTCATTCCAAGGAACATAATAGCCCGATCCATTCTTACAAAATACGGAACCCGTCGGATTGTAACGGTCTAAATCCGGATTGTATTTTCTTTTTTTAATCACTTCTTCACTGTTGTGACAAAGCGCATAGCCATATAAGCTACAAGTAAACTTTCCTAAGCCTTTGGTGTAGGAAATGACTTCTTGTTGATAATTTGTGAATTCTGAAACAGGACCTTTTCCTTCAATTGTACTTGTTGTTTCACTGGAGCTTTTGATTTGAAAGGAAGCGGATTTTCTTTCTAAGTCATATAAAGCCTTTGAAAGAGAGTTTGTTGGAACAATCAAGGTAAAGGCATAATAAGGCTCCAATAAGATGGATTCAGCCTTCATTAGACCTTGGCGAATGGCTCGATAGGTCGCCTGGCGAAAGTCACCACCCATCGTATGCTTTAAATGGGCTTTTCCGGCTACAACAGAAATCTTGATATCGGTAATTGGCGAACAGGTTAAGATGCCTCGATGCTCCTTTTCTTGAAGGTGTGTCAAAATCAAACGTTGCCAATTGATAGCTAGTGCATTACTAGAAAGATTGCTTTCAAAGACCATGCCACTGTTTCTAGGAAGAGGCTCTAGCTTTAAATGCACTTCGGCATAATGACGTAAGGGCTCGAAATGGCCTTTTCCAATCACTGTATTTGTAATTGTTTCCTTATATATAATGCGACCAGGTCCGAAGGCGACTTGGATACCAGATCGTTGATAAATCAATTTGCTTAAGACCTCCATTTGAATAGCACCCATTAAACGAATGGAGATGGTCTTATTTTCTTCACTGTATTGAATATGAAGCTGAGGATCCTCTTGGGCTAATTGATCACAAACCTGTTTCATTTCAAGAGGATTCACATCCTTTGGTAAAAGAAGCTGATAGGTCATATACGCATTTAATAAAGGGGTTGGACTATCCTTTTCAATTCCTAGACCTTGACCAACTTCAAAGGAAGATAAGCCTTTTAAAACACAAATCGTTCCAGCTTCTACTTCTTGTACAGCTTGAAAGTGCTGTCCTTTATATAAACGAATTTGATCGACTTTTTCTTCTTCGTTGATCTTTTGTTTGGTTGTAAGCTTTCCACCCGTTACTTTAATATGGGTAAGACGATTTCCTTGTTCATCCTTCGTGATTTTGAAAACCTTTGCACCAAATTCTTCAGGATATTCTTTTTCAATGGAATAATTGACAATCGCATCCAATAAAGAAACAATGCCATCTTGTTTTAAAGCAGATCCAAAAATGCAAGGGAAGGCTTCTCTTTTTAGGATGGCCTTTTGACAAAGAGAAAGAGGGATTTCCTCTTGTTCAATATAGGTATTCATGATTTCTTCATTGACCATGGCCCATTGTTCATTTACAGAAGGGTTTTCTAAATCAATACAATTTTCACTACATTTTTCCAATACATCTTGAAAAAGCTCTTCTTTGGAATGATGGGTAATATCCATTTTATTGATAAAAAGAAGTGTTGGAATATGATATTGTTGTAAGCAATTCCAAATGGTTTCCGTATGGCTTTGGATGCCATCTTGTCCATTGATTAATAAAATCGCAAAATCTAAGATCTGTAAGCTTCTTTCCATTTCACTAGAAAAATCAATATGGCCAGGAGTATCGATAATATAGATTTCACAATCCTTCCAAGACAAAGAAGCTTCCTTTGAAAAGATGGTAATTCCTCTTGCTCTTTCTTGTTGGTCAAAATCTAAAAAGGCGTCCTGATGATCAACTCTTCCTAGCTTTCGTATTTCTTTGGCTTGAAAAAGCATGCTTTCTATACAAGTTGTTTTTCCTGCATCGACATGACTGACAATGCCAACCGTTATTTTTTTTCTCATAGAGAAACCTTATCACTTTTACTTTAAAAGCGCAAAAGGAGAGGATTCATGTTGAGTAATGTTTCAGTAATGTCTGATAATGTTAGATAATGTTAAACAATGTTCGTGCAATGTTTTTACAATGTCTGGCAATGTTAAATAATGTTTT
>CAVKAP010000018.1:0-12869 GCA_963654445.1 Segatella copri | reverse complement strand
TAATGTTCTAGTAATGTTTGTACAATGTTGAGAGCTTTGATTTCAAAAAAGGATTCATAAAGAAAACCTAAGTCTTTTTTACAAAAGTAAAAAATGAAAGCGATATCATATGGTATAATACAAAAACAGGAGGGATTTTGTGTGAGAAGTTCAGGAATTTTATATCCAATTTTTTCTTTGTCATCAAAGTATGGAATTGGATCCTTATCAAAAGAAGCATATGAGTTTATTGATTTTTTAAAGGAGGCTGGGCAAAGCTATTGGCAAATACTACCAGTTGGGCCTACCGGATATGGGGATTCACCTTATCAACCGGTTTCAAGCTTTGCGATTAATCCATACTTTATTGATTTAGATGAATTGATTGACTTAGGTCTTATTTCGAAAGAAGAAGTAGAAAGCTTTGATTATGGAGCTGATTGTCAACATATTGATTATGGGGCTTTGTATCATGCACGTTGGGAAATTTTAAAGGAAGCCTATGTTCGTTTTGAAGGGGATGAAGACTATCAAGTCTTTTTAAAGGAACAAGAACATTGGTTAAAGGATTATGCGCTTTATATGACCTTGAAACAATATTTTGATGGTAAGTCATGGATGGATTGGCCAGAGGAATATCGAACAAGAGATCCAAAGGCGATTGAAGCCTTTGTGAAGGAAAAAGCACATTACTTAGATTTTTATTGCTTCCAACAATACTTTTTAGATAAACAATGGAAGAAGTTACATGCCTATGCGAAAAAACAAGGCATTCAAATCATTGGGGATATACCTTTTTATTGTGCAATGGATTCTTGTGATACATGGGCGCAATCAAAGCTGTTATTGATTGATGAAGAAGGAACACCGGAATATATTGCTGGCTGTTTACCCGATGCCTTTAGTGCAACCGGTCAATTATGGGGAAACCCCTTATATGATTGGGACAAGATGAAAAAAGATCACTATCAATGGTGGATGGATCGTATGGGAAGAGCCCATGAATTATTTGATGTAGTTCGTGTGGACCACTTCCATGGTTTTGCGGAATATTGTGCAATTCCTTATGGGGATGAAACCGCTGTTAATGGTATCTTACGAAAAGGACCAGGTCTAGATTTCTTTAAAGAATTGAAAAAACGATATCCGGATATTCAAGTCATTGCGGAAGATTTAGGAAATAATACCCCAGAAAAAGCTCAATTATTAGAGGATGCTGGGTATCCTGGTATGAATGTTCTACAATTTGCCTTTACCGGATGGGATCATGACAGCATCTATTTAACGCATAAGCATAAGAAAAATAGTGTTGTTTATACCGGGACCCATGATAATCCAACGACCTTAGAATGGTTTGAATCCTTAAGCAACGAAGAAAAGAAATTTGTGGGTGATTATATTCATTCGGATATCTTTAATCCAGGTCAATTTGTGTGGGATTTTATTCGCGAAGCCTATCGTTCTTGTGCGGATTTATGTATTGTTCCATTACAGGATTATCTTGTGAAGGGCAAGGAAGCACGAATCAATCGACCAGGTAGTACAGGATCAAATTGGCAATGGCGTTTAGAGCCACATTTCTTATCGAGTGAATTAGCAAACAGCATTCATAACTTTACCGAAATATATGGTCGTTTACCAAAAGAGTCAGAGTAATCTGACTTTTTTTGACAGATTGCTCCCTTATCGATGATAATAGGGCTATTGGAGAAAAATTATGAAACTAGTACAAATTATTTATTCATTTTTATGGGGTGATTTATTTACAATTCCACTGCCAGGTGGAAGTGGATTGGGAATCTCACTATTAATTCTTTTGTTGATACCAGCGGGTGTGTTTTTTACGATTCGAACGCATTTTTTACCTTTTCGTTTATTTCCGGAAATGTTGCGTATTTCAGTCGGTAAGAATGAAAAGACTGAAGAGAATTCCATATCTGGTTTACAAGCCTTAATTGTATCGACTGCAACCCGTGTTGGAATGGGCAATCTAGTTGGTGTAGTTGCTGCGATATCAGCAGGTGGAGCCGGTGCTATTTTTTGGATGTGGATCATTGCGCTTTTGGGATCAGCAACTGCCTTTGTGGAAGGGACCTTAGCTCAAATCTATAAGGAAAAGGATCCTTTGTATGGCGGTTATCGAGGTGGACCAGCTTACTATATTCATGCTTTATTTACCCGAAAGAAAAAGAAGCGCTATTGTTTGATTGCTGTATTGTTTGCGATTTCTGGTTTGATTTGTTGGTGCGGAATCAGTCAGGTAATTTCCAATTCGGTGGCATCGACATTGGATAATGCCTTTCATATTCCACCGCTTTATACCAGTATTGTTTTAGTGGTACTAGCCGCTTTTATCGTATTGCGAAAGAATGCGACCGTAAAAGTATTAGATATCTTAGTTCCGGTAATGGCCGGTGGCTTCTTTCTTGTAACCATCTTTATTATCTTAAAGAATATTACTTTACTACCAAGTGTTTTTGAACGCATTTTTAAAGAAGCCTTTGGTTTAAAACAAGTTGCCGGTGGAGGCATTGGCGCTGTCATTATGAATGGAGCTAAGCGAGGCTTATTTTCTAATGAAGCGGGTTCGGGTTCAGCACCTTGTGCAGCTGCAGCTGCTGATATTGATCATCCAGCTAAAGAAGGCTTACTGCAATCCTTAGGAGTCTTTATTGATACGCTTGTAATTTGTAGCTGTACAGCCATGATCATGCTTTTAGCTCCGGAATCATTAACAGCAGGACTAGAAGGAATGGAGCTATTAGAAGCTGCAATGAATTATCATTTAGGAATTGGTGGTGTTTACTTTATTGCGATTGTTTTATGGCTATTTAGCTTTTCAACCTTTATTGGAATCTTATTCTATGCGCGCAGTAATGTGGCTTATCTCTTTGGAGATCGATGGCTTTGGCAAACACTCTATAAAATTTTAGCATTAGTGATGTTATTTATGGGAGGACTGGCTAGCTATACCTTTGTATGGGATTTAGGGGATATTGGGATTGGTTTAATGACAATCTTTAATATGATGGCGCTTGTCCCTTTGGCTAAGGAAGCTTTGGCAAGTTTAGATGATTATGAAAGAAACAAGTAAAATAAAGGCTCGCCTTGTTCAAAAAGGAATGGCAAAGGCAATCAATCAAGTAAAAATGAAACAAGCCATTAAAATTGAAGGGGTTCATTCCTTGAATCGTTTAGGACAAATTCTATCCTATGAAAATCGAAAACGCCCCTTTATTGTCACCGGAAGACATGTATCGAAAACGGATTTCTTTTTAAAAATGAAAGAAGAGCTGAAGGAAGGCTTTGTCTTTGATCAGGTGCATCCGGATCCAGATGTTAAGCTGATTGAACAAATGGTAGTAGCCTATCAAGAAAATGAATGCGATTGTTTGATTGCGATTGGCGGTGGCTCCAATATTGATGCAATGAAGGCTTGTGCAGCGCGTTTAGCCTGTCCAAATAAATCACTTTCGCAAATGAAGGGACTTTTAAAAATCCGCAAAAAGCTTCCTTTAATGATTGCGATTCCAACAACAGCAGGTACTGGCTCAGAATGTACCCTTGCGACCGTTGTCTGTGAACAAAATCATAAATATGCGATTAATGATCCTTGTCTATGTCCAGATTATGCAATCTTAGATCCCGTTTTATCACTAACGATGCCAAAGGAGGTTTGTGCCTATACGGGCATGGATGCTCTAACGCATGCCATTGAAGCGTATTTAAATAAGCCTTATCATCAAGTGGATACAAAAGAACATTGTCTTTATGCGATTCAATTGATTTTTCAAAATCTTTTAAAGGCTTATCGAAATCCAAACAATATTGAAGCAAGAGCCAATATGTTAGAAGCCAGCTATCAAGCAGGACTTGCCTTTACCATCGCTTGTGTCGGTAATGTTCATGCGCTAGCCCATACCTTTGGCGGTTTATATCATGTGCCTCATGGAAAGGCCAATGCGATTCTTTTGCCGATTGTCTTAGAAGAATATGGACAAACAATTGAAAAGAATTTAACAGAAATTGCCCATGCATTGGGAATGGAAGAAAAGGATGAGCATCTTTGTGCTCAATTATTGATACAAAGAATTCACTATTTGAATGAAGCAATGCAGATTCCATTTAAGCTTGATTTGTATAAAAAGGATATTTCAAAAATGGCCAAATGGGCAGATAAAGAAGCCAATCCACTCTATCCAGTACCGGTGATTTTTGATCAAAAAGACTTTGAACGAATTCTACAAAAGGTGGGAAATGTACATTGAAATTCATAGCTATCAATTCTATAATTTAGTAAAGAGGTACAAGCTTATGAAAAAATATTTATTACCAATTGATGGAACCAAACGTGGTGCACAAACTGTAGAATGGATCATGGAAAATTATAAGAGTGATGAAGTAAGCGTTACTTTAATGATGGTTGTTGATTCAAAGCTAGAGTTTGAAGTAAAGGAAACCTATAAAGAATCAGCACAAGAATACATGATGGCTACCTTAAAAAAGGATGCAAAGGCATTAATTGAAAAAGGCTACGAGGTTGAATATCATACAGCCTATGGTGCACCGGGCGAAAAAATTGTTGAATTCGCTAAAAAAGAAAAATTCGATGCGATTGTTATGACCAAATCAACTAAGGATGGTTGGTTATCAACGATTGGTTCGGTAACCGCAAACGTTGTAAAATATGCATCAAATTTGGTTATGATCATTCCTGAAAAATAGGAAATAGGGCTTATTGGAAACAGTAAGCCTTTTTATATAGCGAATCGAAAATGATAAAGAATATATAAAAATAAATAAAAGATTATCGAAAAATGATAAAAACTTATTGACATTCAAATTTTGGCATGATATAAAATAGACAAGAAAAAACATATAAGGATATCCCAGAAAAGGAGAATATATCATGAAAACAAATAAATTATCTAAAATTTTAATGTCAGGAATTGCCGGAGCAACCATTGCAGCATCTGTTATTCCAAATACAATGCCAATTTTCGCAAGTGAAGCAAATACGATTCAAGTTTCACAAAGAACGAATACTTCGACCCGTGATCAATTGTTAGCTAAGATTCAGCAGCAACAAAAGAAAGTGGATGAATTGGAGGCTTCCGCAAAAGAACAGGAAAGTCAATTAACGGTTTTAAAAACAAAGGCTGATGAAGAAAAGTCAAGTAAAAGTACATTGAAAGCGACCATTGACCAACAAAGCCAAGAAATCTCAAATACAATTAATACCAACCTTTCTTCTTTCGATAGTCAAAAACAACAAATCAACTCTATGATTGAAAATTCAAAGAGCAATCTTGCGGATGATCAATTAACGAAGGATGAAATTGCGAAGGATTTAGAAAAGGCACAAAGTGATTTAGCTCAACAACAAGCGAAGCTTCAAGATTTACAAGCACAGCTCGATGCTTTAAATGCTGGAAGTGTTATGCAAGCAACGAGTGATACAAACACAAAGGATGCTCAAGCCACTTTAGACAAAGCTAATAAGAAATTATCAAAAGCACAAGCGCTTTTAGAATCTTATCAAGGCTTAGAGCTCTCTTATGAACAGCTTCAAAAGGCTTATGATGGAGCCAAAGCAAATAATGCGGATAATTTAAGTGAATATGAAAACAATTTAAATACTGCGAAAGCAGCGCTTATTCAATTCTTAAACAATGTGAATGGAAATGAAGAAGCCAATAATAATTTGGATGTTGTATCCAATGCGACATTTACAACCCTACAAAATAATTATGATGAAGCCAGTCAAGCAGTAAGTGAAGCGCAAAATGCTTTAGATCAAGCCAATGCGAATGAACAAACGACCAATTCAGCAAATCAAACGCAAAGTGTATCGGACATTCAAGCTCAAATTGATCAAGTCAATCAAACAATTGATTCCTTGAATCAACAAATTGCAGATTTACAAAATAAAACAGCGATTTTCGATGATCAAATTGCTCAAGAAAATGCTAAGATGGATGACTACAATCAAAGATTAGAAAATATTAATAATGCCACTCGTCCATTTGAAAGTGCAAAAGCTGCTTTAGAAAATGTATTGAAATCGGGAATGAATGCAGATTTATCGGGGGTTGAAGATCAAGGTCTTCAAGAACAATTGCATCAATTGGCTGTCAATGTATCGGAATACAAAAAATCAAAAGGATTTATGTCCAGTGCCGCTAATGAATATGAAACCGCTTATTTGATGTATCAATCAACCTTGGAAGCTTTAAAACAAGCGAAAGAGGATTTAGATAAGTCAACGAAATCTTTAAATGAAAAAATGACTGCTAAGGCTAAAGAAACAAAAACAGCGCAAACAAAAACGACACAGACAAAGGCTCAAAACAATAATAATCAATCCAATCAAAATCAAACACAAAGTGCAGCACGTACAAATAATGTACAAACTGGTGTTGAAACGGATTTATTATCCAGTGCAGCCATGTTAGGACTTGTTGGATTGGCTTTGGTTGGTGTGAAAAAGCACATGGATCAAGACGATGAAAAGTAAAGAGGATTGAAGGATGTCAAAAGACATCCTTGTTTTTTATAGGCACTTTGTTGGAAAAAGGGATAAAACATGCTACTATGAACTTAGATTTTAGGAGTGAAACAAATGAAAGTCGCTTTTGTAACAGATACAGGTTCCGGGCTCTCGAGTGAGCAATGGAAAAAAGAAGGAATTTATTGTGTTCCTTTACAAATTGAGTGTGATGGCGTTTCTTATGATGAAATGGAAACCATTACGTATTCTCAATTTATTGAAAATTTACATCAAAAGAAGGTCATGCGAACTTCTTTGCCAAAGTTAGGACATATCGAAGATTGCTTCCAAGAAATAAAGGATGCTGGATATGACACTGTTTTTTGTGTTCCGATTTGTAAAGGCTTATCGGGCGCATTGGATGCCATGGAAATGGTCGCAAATCAACTGGATTTAGGCTTTGTTGGTATTGATTGTTATGTGACGGCTGTGGTGGAACAAACTTGTATTCGCTTGGCTAAAAAAATGTATGAAGAAGGAAAATCCATTGAAGAGATTAAAGCTGCCTTAAATCAAATCATTGAAAGTGCAGATACAATTTTAATCTTTGAGGATTTGCAGCATATGCGTCGTGGAGGTCGTTTAACGCCAACCGCCGCTTTATTGGGTGGTTTATTACGGATTAAACCGGTCTTACATATTGATCAATCAACCCAAGGACGGGTGGATGTTTTGGATAAACCACGAACTTTATCCAAAGCACAAGCTTCCGTCATTAAGCGTCTAAAAGAAATGCAAGTAAACAGTGATTATACCTTTATTCTTGCACATGTGGATGCACTAGAAAATGCGAAGGCTTATAAACAAAAGCTGGAAGAGTCCATCGAAGGCGCAAAGGTTCAAATCATTGATTTGGTCAGTGCAGTTGGTGTTCATACAGGATTAGGATGTCTTGCTTTACAGGTTTTTAATGCCAACATTTAATCATGAAAAAATATAAAAGTGTTCTAGTGCTTGTACTTGCTCTTTTTCTTGGTTATGGTGGCTATGAATTTGTAGTACAGCCACAATCTGATTTCATTGAAGAGAGTGTTTCTAGCAATGCACATTTTCGAAATGAACATTTATTGAAAGAGCATTACGAAAAGCATGGAAAAGCGATGGGCTATACAAATGCAGAAGAATATGAAAAAGGAGCGCAAGCTGTCATATCCAATTCGGATGCTTTAACAAAATCAGAACAGGAAGATGGAGATCAAGTTTACTATCTTGAAAGTAGCAATGAAATTGTTTTTGTGAGTGAGGATGGAATCATTCGAACATATTTTAATCCGGAAGATGGAATAGATTATTATAATAGGCAATAAGGTGAAAGACGATGTATTATGAAATAGAAGGATTATATGAAATGCCATCGGTCATCTTTGATGAGGATCGATTGATACAAGGAAATAAAGAATATTACTATGACAAAATTGATTCGATTAAAATAACGAATTCGATTGCGTTTAGTGCGTATGCGATATTTCAATTTAATTATGATGGAAAAGTTGTCAGTGTTCCTTTTAATCGTCATCACATTAAAGTAGCTCGTCATGCTCTAAAAGAATGGGAACAGCTTAAACAAGAAACGCCAAAAGAAGAAAAGAAAGAATCCAAACAAATACCATATGACCAAATTAAACAGCTCAAAGAGCTGTATGATATGGGGGCTCTTACCGAAGAGGAATTTTCGGAAAAGAAAAAACAATTATTAGAATTATAAGCATCTGTATAGATGCTTTTTAAATGGAGGGCTTATGACACTTCAACAAATTTACTATACGATTATTACCGCTGAAATTGGTTCGATGAATAAAGCGGCAGAGCATTTATATATTTCTCAGCCAACGCTAACTAGTGCCATTAAAGAATTAGAAGCGGAATTGGGAATTACGATTTTTAATCGAACCAATCGAGGGGTTTTATTGACTATTGAAGGCAATGAATTTTTAATGCATGCTAGACAAGTCTATCAACAATATGAATTGTTAAAGGAGAAATATGGACCAGAGGGGAACATCAAAAGAAAATTCTCCGTTTCTTGTCAGCATTATTCCTTTGCGACCAAAGCCTTTGTAGAAACGGTCAAGCAATTTGATACATTGATGTATGAATTTGCGATAAAGGAAACCAAAACCTTAGATGTAATCAAGGATGTAGGAAATTCTAAAAGTGAAATTGGTATTTTATATAAGAGTGAATACAATCGAAAATATCTTCAAAGACTCTTAGATGAATATGATTTACAATTTGAACCTATTATTACTTGTGATGCCTTTGTCTATGTCTATAAGAATCATCCATTGGCGCATGAAAAGAGCATTACGCTCCAACAATTACAGGATTATCCTTATTTATCCTTTGATCAAGGAGAAAATGGTTCCTTTTATCTTGCAGAAGAAATCTTGTCTGAAAATGAATATCAACGCCAAATTAAATTAAGTGATCGATCAACGGCATTGAATTTAATGATTGGTTTGAATGGGTATATGCTATGTAGCGGAATTATCTGCGAAGAGTTAAATGGGGATGATTGTATTGTGGTTCCATATGAACCGGATGATGACAATCCAAATACATCGATGACCATTGGTTATATTACGAAAAAACACAGTGTTTTATCACATATTGGTCAAATATATATTGATGAAGTATTTAAATACTTTGATCGAATCGAAGAAGGTGCGAAATAGACCTTCTTTTATTATTCTATTGGTTATAAAAACAACTAATATCAATTATCAAGTTCTTCAATTATTCAAATAACAAAAAGGGTGGTAAAGTACAACCATAAAGAAAAACAGTTCTTACTAAGAGCCAGTAGTTAAGAACAAAATATAAGAAAGTTGAGGAAATTATCATGGCAGAAAAAAAATATCATTTTGAAACATTAGCATTACACGTAGGACAAGAAGAAGCAGATCCAGCAAGTGACGCTCGTCAGGTTCCAATTTATTTAACATCATCTTATGTATTTAAAAATTCACAACATGCAGCCGATCGTTTTGGATTAGCCGATGCAGGAAATATCTATGGTCGTTTGACAAACTCTACCCAAGATGTCTTTGAAAAACGTGTTGCTGCTTTAGAAGGTGGAACGGCTGCATTAGCTGTAGCAAGTGGTGCCGCAGCGGTAACTTATGCGATTCAAGCATTGGCAAAAACAGGAGAAAACATTGTAGCTGCAAAAACCATCTATGGTGGAACATATAACCTATTAGCACATACCTTACCTTTATATGGTATTACCGCAAAATTTGTTGATCCATATGATTTTGAAGCAATTGAAGCTGCAATTGATGAAAACACAAAAGCAGTTTGGGTTGAAACCTTAGGAAACCCATTGGGAAATGTGGTTGACTTAGAGGCAATTGCTGAAATTGCTCATAAACATCAAATTCCATTGGCAGTTGACAACACATTCGCAACACCTTACTTATTACGTCCATTTGAACATGGAGCAGATATTGTTGTTCATTCTGCTACCAAATTCATTGGTGGACATGGTGCAACCTTAGGTGGTGTCATTGTTGAAGGCGGAAACTTTGATTGGAAAGCAAGTGGAAAATTCCCTTGGATTTCAGAACCAAACCCTTCATATCATGGAATCAGCTTTGCGGATGCAACTGCACCAGCTGCTTATGCAACCTATATTCGAGCAATCTTACTTCGTGATGAGGGAGCAACAATTTCTCCAGTAAATGCTTGGGCTTTCATTCAAGGCTTAGAAACATTATCTTTACGTGTTGAACGTCATGTTGAAAACGCATTGAAGATTGTTGATTATTTAAGCAAGCATCCACAAGTTGAAGCAGTTCATCATCCTTCAATCGAACAACCAGAGCTTTACAAAAAGTATTTCCCTAATGGAGGTGGCTCAATCTTTACATTTGAAGTCAAAGGGGATGCCGAAACAGCAAAAAAATGGATTGATAACTTACCAATCTTCAGCTTATTGGCAAATGTTGCTGATGTGAAATCACTTGTGATTCATCCTGCAAGTACAACCCATTCACAATTAAATGAAGAAGAATTAGCAGATCAAGGTATTAAAGAAAATACGGTACGTTTAAGTATTGGTACGGAAAATATCAATGATTTAATTGATGCATTGGATGTTGCTTTTGAAGCAGTGAAATAGAAATATATTGAAGGCGCGTGAAATAAAATTCATGCGTCTTTTTATGTCTCTATTTGTGAAAACATTCACTATTTTCACTATTTAAACATTTGATTTTATTGTTGTTTCAGTTTAAACTATTTATACAAATGTTCAGCATTTAATCATTGACGTCTATAAAACCTGTGATATGATGTGAACAAAGAAAGAAAACGATTACATTTTCAGAAGGAGAATACTTTGAAAAAGATAGTAGATGATCCCCGCTTAATTTATAAGTGCTGTTATTTATACTACAAAGATGGCTTTTCTCAAATCGAAATTTGCGATCAATTGGGTATTTCCCGTGCGACGGTCTCACGTTTATTAAAGGCAGGTCGTGATCGTAATATTGTTCGTATCGAATTGGATAATCCAGATAGTGTAATGTATGGCGAGTTGGAAAGAAAATTAGAGTCCGTTTTCGATTTAAAGGAAATCTTGATTGTCGATGAGTTAGATATTGGGAATAAGTATGAGCATATAAAGAAAGTAAATGAAGAAGCTTTGTCTTATTTCTCTCGAACCTTTCAAGATCAAGATTATATTGGGGTTTCAATGGGACATACCCTCTATGATTTGGCAAACACAAATCTCATGGTCGAAGATATTGATTGTACCTTTGTACCTGTTGTAGGTGGTGTCGGAATGAAACAATTAAGTTCACAGAATTATCACTCCAATGAAATTGCACAAAGCTTCGCAAAGAAGTTTAATGCCAGTGCGGTTCAATTCTTTTCTCCAGCAATCTTCAACAACATTGAAGTCATGAAGGGATTAAAGGAAGAACAACCGGTTCAGGAGGTGACTTCACTATTTAAACGCTTGAATGCGGTCATTATGGGAATTGGATCAATGGATGCACCTGCATCGACCTTGGTTCATTCAGGCTACATCTCACAAGAGCTTTATAGTGAATTTCAAAAACAAGGTGCAGTTGGTGATATCATGCTTCGATTCTTTGATGAACAAGGCGACAGCTCGAAATTTAAAGCCTTTAACGATCGAGTTATGGGAATTTCGGATCAAGAGCTGATGTGTATTGAAAATCGAATTGCGATTGCGGTTGGTGAAGATAAAAGCCGAGCTGTTCTTGGTGCTTTACGTGGACGTAAGATCAATGTTCTGATTACAGATATTGGTTGTGTGAATAAAATGCTTGCGATTATGGAGGAAGAATAAAATGTCAAAGGAACTCATATACCTATTTATACTCGCAATGGCATTAATGGTTATGCAAATGGTTGGTGGCTTTTTACAAATAAAACGCTATCGAAAAGCCGTTAGTCGAGTACATAAGCTTGGCAATGTTGGGATAGGACAAAAAAGAGGTTATTTCTTTAATAGCTATGTTGCGATTATTGCCTGTGATTCAAATCGAATCATAACCGGTGGGGAAGAAATGACCGGTGCAACCATCTTTGCGAAGTTTCATCCCATTAAAAAGTTATTAGATAAAGAGATGGTAGGTGCTTCTATCGATGAATATTTGATTGCCTTCCGTGAAATGGAACCGCGCAAACAAAAATTTTATCGTGGATATATAAATGCCCTAGAGGCTTTAGAAATGCGTTTTGATCGGAATGAAGAAGAAAATTCTTCGGAGGCGATTGAAGCATAAATTAGAAAAATGTATTTGGCCGAACATTTATGCAAAGGATTTTATTTTTTAAAAGCGAAAGGAGGAAAAAAATGAAATTCCAAGTAAAAATCACAGGATGGGGAAATGATGCTCTCGAATTTTTGAATCCAACATGTAATTTTATTATTATCTTTAACGAGGATGCACCACCTGAATTGGCAGACATCAGTGTATTACACACAAAATATGAATTGAAAGAAGAACCAAAAGCAGGGGATACATGTCGTATTTGCGGTAAAGAGTATAAAGTAACTGCAGTTGGTTGGGAAGCAATTAACACATTAAGAGATTTAGGACATTGTACGGTATCATTCCGTGGTTTATCTGAAGTTGAACGCCCAGGTATGATTGAATTAAGTGGACCTGAGTTCACTGCTGAAGACTTAAAAGTCGGTGGCGAAATTGAAATTTTCTAAAAGACTTAGAAAAAATAGAACATTTAGTATTGATTTTACAAAACAAAAGAGTATTATAATGTTATAAAATATCTAGAACAATCTAGAGGAGGAAGAAAAATAGTATGTATAACATGAATCGTAAGCTTGCTCAATTAGAAG
>CAVKAP010000017.1:0-55221 GCA_963654445.1 Segatella copri | reverse complement strand
TTAATCTTGTTTTCATAATATTATCTCCTCTTGATTTTTTAATCGTTTATGTTTTTGAGAAGTTTTTCTTTCCTCTTCTCTTTACACTTATTTTATACCACGACCAAATTTGAAAGTCAATAACTTTTTATCTTTTTTCGATAATATTTTATTAGTTTTTATTTAATGTTTATCTTTTTATGTTTTTATACTTTTCTTCTAACAAGAGGGATAAAAGTTGCGGCAAACACTATCTTGTGAGTTCTATGAATACAATTGATAATAAACAAGATATTAAACTTTAAGCCTTTATGCGAAATCATTTCTTTCAATTCATACGCATATTATGATGTAAATATGATACGATACTTACACAGGTGCTAATGAATATACTTTATTAGCCATTGAAATCACCTATCCTTTCTGTGCGGTAGTTTGAACACCTAACTCATAGATCAGATAGGTGATTTCTTTATATTTATCTTACATCCATATAATGGATGTTTTTTCTTTTCCAATTATTCAACTCGAAAAATAACAGCTATTATTGTGTTAATAGCCACTTCGACACAAAATCTGAGAAGCATACATTTTCCTTAGATTTTGTGATTCCTTTCTTTGAAACCAAATAAACTTCCTTCGTACAATTCTCATCATTGAATTCACGAATTACAGTATTTGGAGAAATGAATTTTTCAGCCATAAAAGATATCGAGACATCCACTCCAGCATTGGCATCAGCAACTTGACGAATTAATAAATCGGATGTCGTCTCGAGTAAAATATTTGGGTTGATTCCTTCTTTTAAAAATCGGCTAATATTGCTTGGAAATACAAAATAAGATCTTCCTTTTAATGCAAGAGGGATGCCATCTAAGTCTGAATAATTAATGCTTTTATTTTGAGCAAGCGGATTCTTTTTGTTTATGATTACACAATGATTCCAGGAAAAGCAGAATGTTGCATCATACGAAGAATAATCAATCGGTGCTGGAAGAAAAGCCAGTTCAATTTCATTATTATCGAACAGATCTTGAATTTGTTTCTCCGGTAATTCCACTAGATTGAGCTTGATATTCAGATATTGTAAATAAAAAGTTCGAATGAAATCATATCCAATATAATCAAGAACACCATAGGTTGTGGCAACTGAAAGAATCTTAAATACCAAATTGATCCAGCTGGTCACTATTTCAATAAAACACTTTCGATGACAGTCAATCAATCTCCAAAGCCGGTTGTAAGCTTTATCGGACAAGATACGGACTGTAAAATAAAGTATGATGATTTACAAAAGGATGAATAAGTAATCTTACAATTGAAAAGCTCAGCTTTGTGCTGAGCTTTTCTTAGGTCTTATGCGATTTACAATTCTTCTTATTTATTGAATTTCTTTTTTAATCCGATGGCTGCTAATAATGCGGCTGCAACGCCTGTAACTCCGGCATAGATTCCTAAATTTGTTTCTGTTCCAGTTTGTACAGTGCTTGCTTTTGAAGTTCCGTCTGCTTTTTGCCATAATGCATACAATTGAACGTTTTGTACTTCACTTGTTCCGGTCTTGAATGCGATGGCATCGCCTGCTTTGTATTCAACCTTAGTTCCGTTTTTATCGGTTGTCCATCCAACGAAGGTATATCCTGTTGCGACTGGAGTTGTTGTTGGCAATGTGACCTTGTTTCCTTGGCTTTCTTGAAGAACACCAGACATTCTTTCAGGCATTCCCTTTTCAACTTTAATATTTGAATTGAAGTAGATATTATAGTTAATTTCATTTAATTGTTCTTTAGGTGCATCTTTTGTCCATACAGCATATAGATTTAATGTTGTATCTTGATTAATTGCGATTGTAGCTCCTGGTGCATAATCTACAGTAGTTCCATTTTGTGTAGCACTCCATCCTTGGAATGTAAATCCTGCTGCTGTAGGTGCTTGACTAGATAATGAAATCGTATTGTCTGTTTCATTAGTCGTACCACTTTGTTGAGCTGGCATTGAAGTTGTAGAAACTCCACTTGCATCATAGTTGATTACGAATTTATAACCTTGTGCATCAGCTGGAGCATTTGTGTTCCATACTGCATATAGAGTAAATGTTGGATTGCTTTGATCAACTGTAATCGTTTGTCCTGGTTGATAAATACTTCCTTTTGAAACATCTTTATCTGTTGACCAACCTTGGAAGGTATATCCAGCAGCTGTTGGTGTTTCATAAGGTACATTAATTGAACCCATTGTATATCCACTCATTGCATCTGGCATATTGTCTGCTGCAATACCGCTTGTATCAAAGCTTACATTATATTCATAGTTTACATTACTTTGTTGCTGAGTCTGTGGTTGTTCCATACCATCATTAGCATAAATTGGTGAAATACTAGGTACGATCATAGTTAGTGCGAATGGAATGACAACGATTGCCTTGTTTAATCTTGTTTTCATAATATTATCTCCTCTTGATTTTTTAATCGTTTATGTTTTGAGAAGTTTTTCTTTCCTCTTCTCTTTACACTTATTTTATACCATGACCAAATTTGAAAGTCAATAACTTTTTATCTTTTTTCGATAATATTTTATTTGCTTTTATTTAATGTTTATCTTTTTATGTTTTTACAATAAAAAAGCTAAAACAATTGCTTTCTTCAATCGTCTTAGCTTCTCTTTATCTATTTTGATTCACTGACTAAACAATCCAGATTGCCCTCCAATGTATAGAAGTCCGTCTGTGATGTAATAATGCATCCATCCCCTGCTTTTAATGAATAGACTTCATTTTCTGTTTTGATTTGCCCTTCTCCATCTAAGACAATCAAACAGCTATAACGTGGATTTGATACTTTCTTTTCCTTTTGGATTTGATAACGGGTCACCTTGAAGAATTCCGAATCAACATATTGAATAATTGTATTCTTCCCTTCCTTTGTCGTAATTGCTTTTACTTCGGTTTCTTTATGGGGTATAGTTGTGACTTCACTTGCTTTTTTAATATGAAGCTTGCGTCCTTGTCCATTGGCATCCACTCGATCATAATCATAAATACGATAGGTTGCATCTGAACTTTGTTGAACCTCAGCCATTAAGAGTCGACCTTCAATACCATGAACCGTTCCGGCAGGCGTATAAACAAATTCATTATCCTTTACTTCTTTACGAATAAAAAGCTGATCAAATTCTCTATTCTCAATGCGCTTTAAAAATTCTTCTTTTGTTTGAGCGGTATGTCCTCGAATAATTTTTGTTCCCGGTTCTACATCCATCCATAGACAAAATTCAGCTTTTCCTGAATCATTTTCATATTTTCTTGCATAATCATCGTTGGGATGAACTTGTACCGAAACGGGTTGAGTCACTTCATTGATTTTAATCAACAAAGGAAAGCTCTCTTTGTTTTCATCCGCAAAAAGCTCCTTATGGTTTTTATAGACATCGGCAAGGTATTCTCCTTGATAGATGCCATTATGGATTTTACTTGGTCCATTTTTGTGAGCACTGATTATCCAATACTCGCCAATCTTTTTATCATCAATTGGCAAATGAAATTTTTCTTGAATTTTATGTCCTCCATATATTTTTTCCTTCATTGGAGAATCGAGAAATAAAACCTCGTTCATATTTACTCCATATTGGCATGTCGACCAAACATTGTATCTGAATCCATATGCTTTGCTTCCATCAACATTAAAATCAAACAATCCATATATAATCCTTCACTTTGTTCAAATAGAGACCCCATTGGTTGAATAGTTGGAATAGTTCCAGCCTTGGCACTCTTTGGACTTGGTGCTGGAATTTCAATAACGACATCTGCGATTTGAGCAATTGGTGATTCTGGATTAATAGTAATTAAGGCAATTTTTGCACCAACCTCTTTTGCCTTTTGAGCATGATTGACTAAGCTTTTGGTTGAACCTGAGCCAGAACAAATCACTAATAAGCCGTTCTCATCAATATTCGGTGTACAGGTTTCTCCAACCACATAGCTGTGAAGTCCCATATGCATTAAACGCATCGCAAAACCTTTGACTTGAAATCCACTTCGTCCAGCACCAGCACAAAAGATTTCCTTCGCATTCAATAAATATTCAACAAATTGATTGGATTTTTCTTGTGAGATATGTGGGATGGTTTGAGATAATTCTTGTAAAATTGTTTTTGCGTATTCTTGATTGTTCATATTATTTCATTCTCTCTTTCATTGCTTGTGCCATCGCTGCAGGATCTTCGGCATTACAAATAGCGCCTCCAGCTACGATAATTTCTGCGCCTTCTTCAACAATTGCGTCTAAGGTATTTAATTTCACACCACCTGCAACCGCTGATTTTGCATTTTTAATCACACGATTGACAATTTTTAATTCATCTAAAGGATCTTTTCCGGTTGCTTGTACGTCAAAGGCAGTATGAACACAAATATAATCAACTCCCATTTGATCAATTTCTTGGGTTCTTTTCGCAAGATCCTTAACTTCAATCATATCCACCATGACCTTACGACCATATTTTTTAGCACTACGTACAACGCCTTCAATTGTTGCATCATTGGAAACACCTAAAACCGTAACAATATCAGCCCCTGCTTCAAAGCACTTATCTGCTTCAAATTCACCAGCATCCATGATCTTTGCATCCGCTAATACTTCAATCTTTGGATACTTTTCTTTAAATAAGCGAACAGGCACCATGCCTTGTTCAATCACAAAGGGGGTTCCAACCTCCGCAATATCGACAATTCCTTCGGTCTTTGATAATAAAGTTTGACATTCCTCTAAGGTTAACGTATCTAATGCAGCTTGTAATTTCATATTCCTTACCTCTTTTCTACTTACACTATATAAATCACAAAGAGTATAAACAATAGAATTCTTGCGTTTTCATTAAATACAATATTTTTTTCTTGGTTTTTACACTTTACATTTAAATAATCGCAAGTTTTATATATAATTAAGACATGAGCAGAAAAACCGAACAACGGCAAAAGGAAATTCTAGAGCTTCTTTATGTCCAAGAAGAAATCAAAGCCAGTGATTTAACCAGTCATTTTCATGTCAGTATGGAAACCATCCGTAAGGATCTATTTCAAATGTCTGAACAAAATCTTTTGATTAAAACACATGGTGGTGCCAAAAAAATAGAAACCTATAGTGAGATTCCTGTCGATAAAAAAATCAATGAGAATGCCTCCGATAAAAAGGAGATTGCTCGAAAGGCCCTTCATTATATACAAGATGGAAGTGTTCTCTTTTTAGATCCCGGAAGTACAACCTTAGCTCTCACCAAGTTTCTTCCCTTAAAGAAAAACTTAACGATTATGACCAATTCATTAATGATTGCCAATCAAGTCAGTCATACGAAGCACACGCTTATTTTTTTAGGTGGACGAATCACTAAAAAGGGAAAGGCTGCTGTCGGTCTTTTTACAAATAAGCATATTGATGCGATCACCATTGATTTAGCTTTTATGGGAAGTGATGGCTTCTATCATTGTGAAGGTCCAACTACCTTTTCTTTCGATGAAATGGAAGTGAAAAAGCATGTCCTTAGCCGTTCGAAACAAAAAATTCTTTTAGCCGATGCTTCCAAATTTCATAAATCTGGAACCTATACCTATGCTTACTTTAGTGACTTTGATTATTTGATTACGCATAAAATCAATTCTATTGAGCGTAAAGTCGTACAGGGGGTTCAAAAAATCATTGTATAAGAAAAAAAAACGTCAAGCCTTTTGAGGATTGCCTCTTGGCTTTGACGTTTTTATTTGATCATTTTTTATTTATTTCTTAATGGCTTTTCGTCTTTATCCCACATTCCAATACCTGTGATTGCACAAATCATAGAGAAGATTGGAACGATATAAATAAACCATGCATAAGGAATATAAGCTGTTGTACATCCATATACACCCATTACATAAATGGTTGCGACACCCCATGGAACAATTGGAGCCGATAATGTACCAGCATCCTCTAAGGTACGAGATAATACCTTTCTATGGATATTCATATCATCATAGGTTGATTCAAAGGTTTGTTCAGTAACGATAATTGATACAGTTTGTCCACCAGCTGTTAAGAAGTTTACGATATAACAATAAACCAAAGTAATAAAAACCAAAACCCCACGATTCTTAATGAATTTTAATAAGACATTTTCAGCAAGTACATTTAAGATACCAGTTGATGTAATAATGGCTCCCATAACACTGGCAACCATAAAGGTTACAAGCAATTCAGACATGGATAAGACACCACCACGATTTAACATTGGATCGACAATACTAACACCCGTTTCAATAGAAAAACCATTAAAGGCATAATTCATTAAATCAACAAAGTTCACACCTTGGAAGATAAGGGCAAAGATAGCAGATACAACAACCGCAATTCCCATTCCTAATAAAGATGGAATCTTAAATACAGAAATCAAAATAACTAAGATGGCAGGGATAATCAACAAGATATTGATGTTAAAATGCTTACTCAAGGTTGATAAAATCAATTGTTGTTGAGCCGTATCCATAGAACCACCACTATAATGTAATCCAGCAATCGTAAATAAAACCAAAGCCACTAAAGCAGCTGGAATGGTTGTATACATCATCGAATGAATGTGATCATACAAAGGAACCTTAGAAACACCACTTGCTAAATTGGTTGTATCGGATAAAGGAGACATCTTATCACCAAACCATGCACCTGAAACAATGGCACCAATAACCAATGGAACCGGAATACTTGTTGTTGAAGCAATCCCAACCATTGCTAGACCCATTGTCGCAACAGAACCAAAGGATGTTCCGGTAAATTCACTGGTTAATCCACAAAGAACAAAAGCCAACGGGACTAAAATTTTTGGTGAAATGATCTGCATTCCATAATACATCAAAGATGGTACCGTACCTCCGGCCATCCAAATTCCAACTAACATTCCAACCATAATAACAATTAAAAAGGTTGGCATACAATCCGCAGCTGTTTTAATAATGTTTTGTTCAACCTCTTGCCAAGGGATATTTAATAGCTTGGTTGCAATAACAGCGACAATGACACCGGCAAATACAGATAAAGTCGTGTTGACACCCATATTGATCATAATAATCAATACAATAATAATGGCTAAAAATGCTACAACCGAGAAAGTTGTTGTAGGCTGTTTTCTTTCTTTACTCATACCTCTTCCTCCTATAATAACTCAGCTTTCAAAAAGTTTAGAGCACCATCCATGCGTGCTTTACGATACACAAAGGATTTAAAGCGATGCTCTGCTCCTTTAACAATCGTACATTGGGCACGCTCTTTAAAAATTTCCTTGTACTTCAAGCTACATTGACAGCTTGCGGTAATGTCTTGATCACCATGAATGGTACATACCTTTTTATCAAATTGACTTGCTTCTTTATAAGGATCTAAATTTAATGCATCCTTATAAAAATTAAGGCTCAATTTTAATCCTTCCACATCGGCACAACCATCTTTTTCAATGTTTGAAACATCTTGACCACAAAGTGTCAGGTTCTCTTGTAGATTGTAAACAAGGTCTGGAGCGGGACACCACATCGATAATGCTTGAATTTCTGTCTTACATTGTCCGGCAACGATGGATGCGACACAACCACCTAAGCTCGTTCCGTGAAGAGCAATTTTCTTACAATCCACAAAGTCTAAGCCTTGAACAAATTGAAGCATTGCCTTCGCATCTTTAATTTCACTTGAAATTGTCATATCTTCAAAGGCACCATCGCTTTCACCACTTCCATTCATATCAAAACGAACACTCGCAATACCCGCTTCACAAAGCTTACGTGATAGTTCATTATGAACAAAATTGATTTCATTGCGATCATCACAAAAGCCATGTAATAAAATAACCATTGGCACCTTGTCTTCCATTTGATCTGGAACGTGCATCATTCCACGTAATGTGAGACCGTCTCGAACAATTTCAACATACTTTTCCATACTGATTCCTCCAATAATCAGTATAATAACATAATTTTCACAAAATCGCCCATCTTTTTTATACAACTGTCTTTCTTACAAAAACAATCATAAAAAAACACTTGGTATTCCAAGCGTTCATTATACAATCGGATGATCGATCGTAATGGCTAAATAGATATGGCGTTTGGTATTCATATGCGCAATGATTGCATCCTTCATTTGATCAATAGTATAGCTTTCATCAAAAGGAACCACTAAATCAAAGACAAGATTGGTATGCGTTGGTCCTTTCACAATACGAAAATCATGAAAATCCCAATCTCGATCAATTTCACGGAGGGCTTTTCTTAGCTTTTCACGCAAAGAATCAGTTAATGGGTCTCTTAATTGAATTGGATCCATATGAACAATCAATTCAATTCCATCTTGATCCTTTATATCTTTTTCAATGCGGTCAATGACATCATGAATTTCTAGAATATCGTCTTCACTATCAACTTCTGCATGACAGCTCGCAAATAAGCGCCCTGGTCCATAATCATGAACCATAATATCATGAACACCCAATATACCATCATAGCTTAAAACCTTTGTTTCCAATTGTTTGACCATTTCAGCATCCGGTGCACGACCAATTAAAGAAGAGGATGTATCCTTCAATAAAGAATAGGCATTCTTTAAGATCACAAAGGAAAGAATTAAGCCCATATATCCATCAAGGTTAAAACCAATCCATACCGAAAGAAAGGTTGAAATCAAAACACCTAAGGTCCCTACGACATCACTGATTGCATCAACCGCTACAACTCGTAATAAGGTGGATTGATATTGTTTTGATAGACGATTGTTGTAAGCATACATATAGAGCTTAACAACAATTGAAACCATTAAAATACCAACCGTTACCCAACGAAAATCAATCGCTTGTGGATGCGATATATTCCCAATACTCTCTTTAAACATTTCGATTCCTAAATAGGCAATCAATAAGGCCATTAAAAAGGAAGCTAAAATTTCAGATCGTTCATGTCCATACGGATGCTCTTTGTCCGCTGGCTTAGATGCGATATGAAAGGATAAAATCGATAAAATATTTGAAGCTGCATCGGTTAAATTGTTTAATCCATCGGCTTGAATCGATACGGAATGAACAATCCAACCAATTCCAAATTTTATTCCAAATAAAAAGAGATTAAAGAATATTCCAACGATCCCACTGATTTTTCCTACTAGATTTCGAATTGCTTGTTCACTTTTATTTTCTAAATCAAAGCGTGATAATATAAACTGTACCATAATCCAAATAGTAACAAAGCCCCCTTTTCTTTTCAACGCATTTTGGTAAGCGTCAATTAATCTTTTATGCTACAATTTTAACAACGGAGACGTATCGAAGTGGTCATAACGAGCTCGACTCGAAATCGAGTTGTCTTAACCGGCACGTGGGTTCGAATCCCACCGTCTCCGCCATATGCACATAAAAAGGTCCTTGCTTACTTTATCTTCTGCAAGGACCTTTTATGAGATAAATCTATTCATGATTACTCCTTTCTATCTCTTCTATTTTAAATACCCTATTTCTTTTCCTTATCTATTGCGGTATGTTTCAATAAATAAGCCATCTTAATTGTACATTGGTTTGTACCTTACTTTTCCTTTCCTTTTGTACTTTTATTATAATCAATTTCTATCAAATGGGGCATTTTTGTCCAAACTGGACTCTTATTTGGAAAAATTTGTACAACGTAAGACCCAATAGCCTTTATCCCGTGCCATTCGTTTCACTTCACATTGTTTTTCTAAATATTTTTGAGCACTGGCTGCACCATGTTGTTTACGAATCACAAGCCAAAAATCCTTCTTACAATGCGCAATACATTCATCAAACAAGCGATAAATCACTTCTTTTCCTGTACGAATTGGCGGATTTAAAAGAATGCAATCAAACATTCCCTCTTGAATGCCATCCTGACATAAATACGTCGCTTCTTTATGAATACGATTCATATTCTTTTTCGCCAATTCTAAAGCCTTTGGATTAACATCAATCATGGTTGTTTTACAATCCCATTCACTACTTAATACCACGCCAACTGGTCCTATGCCACAACCTAAATCCAATAGGCTACCTGCTTTTTCTTGATGATCCAATACGGTTTCCAATAGAAGACGAGTCCCTGTATCTAATTTATCCTTTGAAAAAACACCCGCATTCGTATCCATAGTGTAGCTTTTATTTCTTAAAGAAAAGGTATATGTACTTTCTTGATGATCTAATCGTTCATCCCATTCAAAATATTGTGCCATATGAAAATTATACACAAGAATGCAAATTAAGTCATTTTTCTGACTCCTTTTTCCACTTTATTTCTCTTTCTCTGTTTTCGTCTTATAATGAAGACAACAAAAGGCATAAGAAAAATAACTCTAAAATAGAAAGGAGTAACCATGAACAGACTTATCAGGTAACGGGCTTCTACATGAAGAAAAAAATGTAGGAGCCCTAAATCTGTTTATATGCATCAAAAAAAGCTCCAATTGGAGCTTATTTTTCTACTTCAAATACAGTTGCACCTAAGCTTGGTACATTGCATTGAATCATATAAGGTTTTCCATTGCGTGATAAACGAACAGCCTGACATTTTTGTGGATTGTCATCCGTATAATTTCCATTGTATTTCGACCATTGTGTATTTAATACTTCCTTATAGGTGCCCGAATGAACAACACCAAATTGTTGGGCATCGTAATGATTCGTTGAGAAGTTTAAAATAATTAAATAGTCCTTCTTGCTTCCTTTTCTTAAGAAGGAGAACATGTTGTGATTTGTATCGTCGGCATTGACCCATTCAAAGGAAGATGGATCATAATCATCCTTCCAAAAGGCATCATTCTCTACATATAATGCACCTAAATCTTGGAATAAATGATTAAATGCATCATGCATTGGATATTCTAATAAGAACCAATCACAGCTTTTATTCTCATCCCATTCACGCAATTGGCCAATTTCATTTCCCATAAAATTCAATTTCTTACCTGGATGGGTAAACATATAAGTATAAACCGCTCTTGCTTGCGCAAACTTATCTTCATAGCTTCCCCACATCTTATCGACAATGGTTGCCTTTCCATGAACGACTTCATCATGACTAAAGACATTCACAAATTTTTCAGAATAAAAATAAGCCATTGAGAAGGTTAAGTCATAATGATGCCACTGGCGATAAATTGGATCCTTCTTACAATAATTCAAGGTATCGTTCATCCATCCTAGATCCCACTTATAATCAAAAGCTAAACCGCCATCATAGGTCGATTTCGTAACATTTGGAAAATCGGTGGAGTCTTCGGCAATCAACATAATTCTTCCATCATGCGCTTTATTCAATTCGAAATTCATGCGTTTCATGAAGTTACAAGCCCCTTCATTTACACCATTATTCTTATTACCATGCCAGAAGATTGCGTTAGAAATAGCATCCATTCGTAAACCATCAAAATGATACACATCAATCCAGAAATTAGCTGCACTCATTAAGAAGGATCGTACTTCCTCTTTCCATAGGTCAAAATTATAGGTTCCCCATTCTGAATGTGCATCTTCTTCCTTGGTATATTCATATAAAGGTGTTCCATCATATTTTGCCAAGGCATAATTATCTTTAACGAAATGAACCGGTACAAAATCCATAATGATTCCAATTCCCGCTTCATGTAGCGCATTGACAAAATGCATCAATTCATGATTTGTCCCATAACGAGATGTACTTGAAAAATAACCTGTACATTGATAACCCCAAGATCCATCAAACGGATATTCACATAACGGCATGACTTCAACATGGGTAAAATGATGCTTCTTACAATGTGCAATTAAATCCTTTTCAATATCCTTGTAATGAACAAACTCTTCCGGATCATCACTGTCCTTTTTCCAAGAACCAACATGCATTTCATAAATATTAACAGGCGAATCAAATCCCTTTGTACGATTTTTAATCCATTGGTCATCGGTCCATTGATCATAAGCTAAATTACTAATGACACTAGCTGTATTGGGTCTTAATTCACTATAAAAAGCATATGGATCCATTTTATCCACTTCTTCACCGGTTGCTTGTAAAATACGATATTTATAGGAATCCCCTTCCTTCGCATTTTTTACGGTTACTTCCCAAATTCCATGAGAATCCTTTTTCATTGGATGTGCCGTTTCATCCCAATCGTTAAATGTACCAATCAACGCAATAGATTTTGCGTTTGGTGCATAAACTCTAAATTCAACACCTTTTTTGCCAATATGTGCTCCAAATAAATGATAAGCTTGAATTTCACTACCTTCAAAAAAGGCTTTAACTTTACTGTGAATCATAATAATAACTCCTTAATCTAGCATTATTATAATATAACTGTACGTTTTTTTAAATAATGAAACCCCTTAGATTATCAGAAAAAGAAAAAAGCCCTACCATTTTCAATGTAGAACTTCTTTGTTTTTTTGTTTGTTTTGATACATCATTCGATCTGCTTTTTCAATCACATCGCTTAGGTTTTCCTTTTTCAAATCAAATAAAGCATAACCTAATGAAACATTTGGTAAATCTTTCTCTTCCTTTTGTCGCAATAAATCCAATGAATGAAAGAAGTGTTGATTGATTGCATTGATTTTATTTAAATCACTCGTTAAAATAACACAAAACTCGTCTCCACCATAACGAAAACACAACCCAAATTCTCCATAATCCTTGCGAATTACTTGAGCAATTTTCTTTAAACATAAATCACCATAGATATGTCCACATTGATCATTTATCCTTTTAAATTCATCTACATCAAAAAATAAGATAAGACTCTTTTTATTTAAACGTTCAATATAATTTTCATACGCTCTTCGATTTAATAATCCCGTAACTTGATCCGTTTGATTAATCAGCTCTAATATAAAGACATACAACATGATAGAAAGAATGCCCATAACCAAATAATCAACCTTTATATTTTTATTCATTAATTGAATAGAAATGCCTAAAAGCATAAACAATGCCATATAAATAAAAAAGCTAAAACCTCCAAATTGATATTTTTTAACTGTTTTTGCCATATAATATACACAATAAAAAATCGACAAAAGATAAAACAGGACATAGATCCAATAAAAAGGGGCATGCGTATAATTACTCTTCGCATCAACGGTAAAGATAAAATCAAAAAATACGGATAAAATTTCAAATAGAACATTGATACCTAAAAAAGAATAAATAAATTTCTGATTTCTTTTTTCAATCACAAAAACAAATAGAAAAGCAATATAAGGGGCAACCGATAGCTCTGTGCATTTCACAATGGAATGTAAAAATTGAGTAGAAGGCCCGGTTCCTTCTAGCATGGTGGCAAACCATTCACAAAAGGCTGCCACAATAATCGCATTAAATAGAATATAAAAGGATTTCTTTTTAGATTTTGTTAAGGTATTACTAAATCGAACCGAAATTTGTATAATACACATCGCAAAAATACTGATAAATGTTAATACTGAATAATAAAGTTCCATTCCATACCTTTCTATCAAACTCCTTTAGCTCAATCTTTGAATATTGGTTCGAATTCCAATGATTGTTTGTCTTGATTTTGATTCTGTCTCGTTATATGTTTGCATTTTTAACATAGAAGAATTGTAAGGCTGATAATCCACCTTAACCTTCTTACTATTTTTATTAATATCTTTCCAAGCAGGACTTATAACTCGTTTATTGAAATCGGTCCAAAACTTGTATTTATCTTCAATATCCAAATACATGCGTATACTATCATTTCCTGTTAAGGCAAAATTGAAATCGCAATGATCTGATTTACCTAATTCTGCATATAACCACAACAATATTTTTGGCGAATATTTTGATTTTAACTTCATGATTGAATTTAAATCCACTTCAATATCCGCATGCTCTAGGTTTTTGATTGCCTCAACAGCAAATGAGGTATAGACCATATTCTCCTTAATTTCGCTTTTTATCCAACCGTTTGTTAATTTTTCACTATTCATAATAGCCAAACGGATGGATTGCCATTGTTGGCCACCACGACGGTCTTTGGCTACTCCAAAATATTCATATACATCATGAAGATCAACTTCAAAATGATCTTCTTCCTCTCTTAAGTACAATGCTAGAACCATCCATTTGGTTTCTAGGTTTGATGCATGTGTTGTTTTTTTAATCCACTCTTTTGTAAGTCTGACGATAGCTTCTTGATTCATAATGCCCCTCTCTCCTTTGCTTCTTCGACCATTCTTGCAAAATAAAAAAAGGTCTTAACGACCTTGTGGCATAGTTCTTCCTTACTTCTATGTATTCCGAATCCACATAGTATTAAATATGTTCCGTTCAACATCCTGTGCGGTAGACCAGCTACATTTTGCATTCCTTCTATTTCTCTAAATAGACCCCTACAATCCATTTTTGTTCCAAGAAGTATAAATTCAATGTTGCCAGTCGGTTATGACGATCATACTTAATAATATAATCATCCATACCTGTTAAAGGACCATTTACAATGTGTAACTTTTTATTTTCTAAACGACCACACGACATTCTTAAAATCTTTTCATCATCTAAGAATATCCCCAAAATCTCTTCTTCTTTTTGCGTCAAAGCAGAAACCCCTTGATAAGCAAGTTCTTTAAAATAAAGGTTTCGTACCGAAGCTTCTTCAAACAATACTTTCAATTGTTCACGATTCATTTTGGTAACAACAAATATATACCCTGGAAATAACGTCTTTAAACGAATTTCATGAGCTACACGATGGTAGTACTCAATTTTAGGGGAATAAGCAAAAACTCCGTCCTTCTTATTCAATAAAAGACAAAGCTCTTCCTCTTTCGAACGAATAGTCGAGAAAACATAACAATGATCTTTCATTATTTTTTCCTCTCTCTTTTCTCGTTCTATAGAATGTTTATTAACTTTCTATAATTACAATATAAAGTATATGTTTTTGTTTGTCAAATCTAACCGGTCAAATCCACACTTAAGCCCTGCATTTTAAAAAGAGGTCACAATTGTGACCTCTTATCTTCCTAAAATTTTACGAATTACACAAAGTAATGCACCAATTCCTGAAATATAAGGAATATAGCTTAATGGTTGTACAAAGAATTCAACCCATTGTAATGCATTGATTTCACTCTTATACGTTTGGAATAAATAGATGGAAACAAAGTATGCTGCTAAAATTAAAATAAACGCAAACAATCCTCGTCCTGAATCAATGTAATCAACCTCATCTTCATACTTGATTTTTTTTCGTGTCATGATCCAAATAAATTCAATGATTCCAAACACAACAAATCCTACTAAAACACCGAAGAAGATTTTGTGTTCAGTCGATCCTGAAAGCATAATTTTAATTAAGGATAAATGATCCGATGTCACTGCATTTGTAACAAAGAAATAAAGAATAGCAATCATACAAATTGCACAGACCAATTGAAGCAATCGTGCAATTCCACGTAAAATCTTATTTCCTGTTTTTCTTGCCACTTTTTTCACTTGATCTTGATTTGGAACGATAGATTCTGGCTCTTTTTGTTTCTTCGTTAATTGAATATCTTCCTTCGGAGCCATTTGTTGTTCAATATATCCTACACTGCCTTCAGCAATTAAATCACGATCCTCTGGATGGTTATTAAACCAAGATTGTGCATAAGCTGTTGTCGCAACAACCTTTTGTCCATTTTTACGAATTTTATTTAGAGCCAAGCTCATCATTTTATTTTCTACCTTAGGAGAAATCGCTTGTTCTTTAATTACATCACCCAATTGACAAACACCATTTTCATCCGCAATAAATTCAATACGTGCAAGTAATTGTTCTTCATCATTTTTTAATTGAACTTGATTTGTATATACTTGTAATAACATGTGTATCCCCCTTACATATTTTATGTATATAGCCTATTATACAAAAAAATCATCAACTTTCCAATTTCTCCAAAAGATCAAAGACCTCTTGTGAATTGGTTAAGGCATAAGCAATTTCTAAAAAATATTTTGCTTCTGGAAGCAATCCTTCTTCCATACATTGTTTTCCATACCCATAGGCTAAGCCAACCACATCTTGGTTTGGTCCAATCGAAAAGCCATATTCCTTCGCAAAATCCATCATTTCACCCATTGAAGGCTGAGTAAACCAGTCCTTTTGATCTAATTCATTCATATAAGCAATGGCTTCATCGCTTTCTTCATATTGTAAGCTAATGCCGTAGCATCCATAAGCAATTCGTTTTAAATTGGATTGATCAAAATACCAAGCTAAATTACGATAAGCCTGTGCTAAATCATTGACATGAAAAATATATTGAAAGGAAAATTTTGTAAATTCATAATATCTCTTTAAATCATCTTTCATCGTTTGCATATATAATAGATGATTTTTAGAGGATGTCGGATTCCATTGAATCGCTTTTTTTAAAGCCTCTTGTGCTTTTTCAATTTCCTTTTCTTCTAAACATACCAAGGCATAGCTATAGTATGCATCGGAATAAGGAAGGGTTGTTCTTTGAATTTGTTCTTTAGGCTTTTCTAAATATTCAAATAATATATCCTCAAAGGGTTCATTAAAAGAAAAATAAATATTTTTTGAATCTCTTTTAAATAGACTTTCTTGTTTCAAGCTATCAATAATTGGTTCAATAATTTCTTTTGCCTTCGCAACGTCTTTTTTCTTTAAAAAGTAATCCACTTCCTTTAAGGACGATTTAAATTGTTCCACATCCTGATCTACACCAAGGATAAACTTTTCTTTTTGTTTGTCATCTAAAACATCATATAAAAGCCGTGCACATTCACGAATGATTTCATCATTATATTTATGATCCTTATATTTTTTCATTTGTTCCTTTAAATAGCTTTGGTCTTTTTCTTTGTCTCCTGTACAGCCTTCTTTAATGGATTGTAAAATTTCTTCTAAGCGCATTGTTCTACTCGACTTTCTAAAATAATCTTTATGATTGCTTCATCTAAAATCAAATTTTGACTAAATGGGTTCACCGTTATTCGTTCTGTATCGATATTCTCTAATATTTTCTCAAAGGGCTCTTTGACAAAAAAGAATTTCTGTTTATAGTCCTTTGGTACCTCTTCTAAATCGGTAAACATCGGATAATACGGAACAGACTCATTCATTAAAACATCGTGCTCTTGTTTTAATCCACGAATAAACATGGGAATATAGACCTCCGATTGAACCAAAGAAACAACCGTTTCAATCAGCTGTTCTTTTGTTGGCATTTCCATCATTTTTTTCATTTCATCTTTTACTGACATATCCCTATTCTAACACAAAAACAAAAAAAGAGACCTTTTCCAAGATCTCTTGATAAGGGGATCATTATGAAATAATGAAAGGGGCTCCCCTAAGTGGCATCCGGCTATAGGGATTATGAAGTTTATACAATTCAGATGCCGCCTTGAATTATAGCACAGTCAATTTTTAATGTCTTTCATTTTATTTCAGAAAGGGCTTACAACTATTTTTTCTTATTCTTTACACATTCTTTTTCTGAATTTCACAACTATTTCCTATATTAATTACGGGTCCTCTTCTTTATCAAAACTCTTACCTAGTGTAATCTTGGACCCCCTTCATTCCTCATTTCATGAACAAAGTACTTCTCTAGCTTTGTTTATAATTGGGGTTTTATTTTTTTGTTCTTTTCCTTATAATTAATAGGACTTTAAGGAGAATCTTATGCTTATACGTACTGCAACCCTAAATGATTTAGATCAAATTCATCAAGTCGAAGAAACTTGTTTTCCTATTGCCGAAGCCGCAACAAAAGAACAAATTAAAAATCGTCTTCAATATTATGGCAATCACTTTTGTTTACTCTTTGAAGACAATCAATTGATTTCTTTTGTAGATGGTTTTGTCACAGATGAAAAAGACTTAACAGACCAAATGTATGAAGAAGCTTCCATGCATAATGAATCAGGCCAATGGCAAATGATTTTTGGTGTAAATACCCACCCTTCTTTCCAACATAAGGGCTATGCCAGTGAAGTTCTTACGGCCTTTATAGAAGATGCGAAGAAACAAGAAAGAAAAGGCCTTGTTCTAACCTGTAAGAAAAATCTTATTCCATTTTATGAAAAATTTGGTTTCTTGAATGAAGGAATTACCGATAAATCCGTTCATGGAAATGTACAATGGTATCAAATGCGACTGACATTCTAATAAGACGACAAAAGGAATTTCATTACGAAATTCCTTTTTTTATCTAAGAGAGTAAAACTTATGCAAATTTTATTTTATCCAACTGTCCAAGGTACTGGAATTAATGGTGTATAAGATCCTGTCCAAATACCGAACATAGCGCCTACAATACCCATTACTAAGATTAAACCAATACATTTAACTGGAGTCCAACCTTTTTTCTTAATTAACCAGAACATTAACAATGTTATCAATAATGGTAATAAGCAAGGTAGAATCATATTTAAATAGTCTTGAATCACAATTGGACTATCTCCATTTGCGATTGTAATTCCTAAAGCAGTTCCACCACCATAGTTAGCAATTAAAGCACCGACAACAAATACACCAAGGATTGAAGCAGCATGTGTAAATTCTTGTGCATATTCTGTCATCATAGATACAGCCTTCATACCTAAGTTATATGACCAATACATCAATCCATAACGTAAAGCCATTTCAGCTGCGAATAAAATAATGAAGTATAGAATAGGTCCTAAAGCGGATCCATCAATCGCCATATTCGCTGTTAAACCAGCTGTAATTGGAACCAATGTATACCAGAATAAAGCATCACCAATTCCACCCAATGGAGCAGCAACCGAAATACGTACCGAACGAATCGTTTGTACATCTTGTTTTAATTGTTCCATTGATAATACGATACCCATTACAAATGTGACTGCGAATGGATGCGTATTGATAAAGTCCATATTATGTGTCATGGAAGTAGCTAGGTCATCTTTATTTGTATGAATTTCTTCAAGACCTGGCAACATAGCCCATAACCAACCACCAGATTGCATACGTTCATAGTTGAAAGAAGCTTGCAACATAGTAGAGCGCCAAATCATCTTTGTTAATGTAGATTTGCTTACACGAGGAGCCGGAGTAGTATCTACATATCTTAATTCTTTATTAGATGCCATCACTCATACCTCCTTGTTCTACTTGTTTTTTAATTCCGTTTACACGGAAGTCATTGATTGCTACTGCAATACCAATAAATGCAACTAATAATAGACATGCAGAGCTTGTTGCTTCGATATTACCGATAACTAATGCACATACGAAACCTGCAAGTAAATAACCCCACATATCGTTTGCTAACATAATCTTTAATAAGATAGCAAATCCTACGAAACGCATCATTCCACCAGCAGCACTTAAACCACCCATGAACCAAGAAGCGTTGTCTGCTAATGCTTGTAGTGAACCAGACATAGCAACACCACCAACATAAGCAATAATTGCGATTACTGCGAATAAAGAACCTAAAATCAAGCAAGAAGTTAAGTTAACTTGAGTAATTCCCTTAGGATTTCCTGCTTCAGCCGCAGCATCTGCCTTTGACATCAATCCTGACATAATTGTAAATGTCAAAGTAACAACATATTGACCAAATGTCGCAAAGATCATACAAGCACCTAATGCAGCATTGATATCCATATCTGCTTTAACAGCGAAAATCATTGCTACAACAGATCCTAATACAGCGTTTGGAGGCTGAGCCCCTCCAACTGGCATATTACCAATCATCATCAACTCATATGTACCACCGATAACCAATCCAGTATGTACATCCCCTAAAATTAAACCAATAATAGGACATGCAACGATTGGACGATAAGCAATTTCTGTTAATGAGAATTGGTCAATTGCAAAAATAAACGTTACAATTGCTAATAAAACGATTTCTAAAGCGTTCATATCTCTCTCCAATTCTTTTTTATTATTTTTTAACTAAACAATTTATTAATGTCTTCTGGTGAATATTGAGGAACACGTCGAATTTCTAATTCAACACCCAATTCCTGTAATTTTTTAAAGGTTGCAACATCATCGTCATCAACTGCAACGGAAGTCGCAACTTGTCTTTTTCCTTCAGACATATGCATATTACCAATATTTACTTTTTTAATTGGTACACCACCTTCCACAAGCTTTAAAACATCCTGTGGAGTTTCACAAATAATCGCAATCATTTGTCTAGGACTTGCTTTTCCAATAATTTGAATGGTTTTTTCAATTGAAAAATAACGTGTTTGAGCATAGCCTGGTGCAGCCATATTCATCAATCCTTGACGTAATTTGTCAGTTGAAACAGCATCGTTAGCAACCAATAATAGATTGGCTCCAACCGATCCACACCATTGCGTAGCAACTTGTCCATGAATCAAACGATTATCAATTCGAGTTAATACAATGTTAGGCATAAATTTTCTCCCTTCTAAGAACCTATTTTTTCTCCCTTCTGTGGTTCTTATTTTCTATGATTCCATTGTACTTTTTTTAAAAAATAATTCTTTGCACTTTTTGTTCATTCACTTATAGCTTTTATGACTTTATTTCATAAATAAATTGAATTCTTATTAGAAAACTTATTAATTATAAATAAATAGGGATTTTTTAGGTATAAATTTGCACTTTTTATTCATTCAATTATAATTAAACCTATAAAGAGGTTAATTTATGTTCCATAAAACATCCAGTATTGAATTTCTAGAATTCGGTGAAGTTTTTTCGGAAACTTCTTCTGCTAAACACTATTATCGTTCCAATCATATCTTGCCTGTCCAAAATAAAGATTTAATCTATCTCTATAAAGCGGATCAGGATGTTTATTTACGCTGTGTTGAAGGCATTTGTCTTCTTGTTGTCACAAAGGATTTAGAGGAAGAAAAGTATCATGAATTTGTCATTCATCGTATTGTTAAAATCAATAAAGGGGTTTTCTTTAACTTTATTTCTTTAAGTCGTACATCAAAATTAGAAATGGCCTTTCCAGATCAAGCACTCATTAAAACTTGTTTCTTTCAAAAGGAATACAAATACAAGCATATTATTCCTAAGATTCGAATTAATGAATTGATCGCTTATTATTATAATGTTCGTGCCGCAAACTATTGCTTCGAAGGTGAAATCGATCAATTCTGGGAATTTACCTTTGTAGATTATGGGACCTTATATACATCGATTGAAGATGAGAACTATACCGTCAGCAGTAATCAATGTATTTTCTATGCTCCGAATCAATTTCATAAACAAGATACCAAGGATAGTTCCTGTTCCTATTTGACTGTTGTTGCCGATATTCAAATTGATCAAAAATATCGAGATCAATTAGTCAACCGTGTATTTACCGTTGATCGAGATACAAGAAGAGAAATCGGTGCCTTTGTCTCCTTTGATTTTAAAAACTCTTCCTATGATCATGAAATTATGATTCTATTGATGGAAAAAATCATTCTTTCTTTATTAAGGGGCAGTGAAGAAAAGGCTCATAAAATCACCAGTACACCGATGCAACAAAAATTCGAAAATGAGATGATTGAACAAATTATTTTATACATTAATGAAAACATCTATAGCGCATTGAATGTAGAAGATCTCTGTGAAAAGTTTGCGATTAGCCGAAGCTCTTTACAATCCTTATTCCGTAATAATATCGGACTCAGTCCAAAAGAATACATTAGTAATTTAAAGCTAAAAAAGAGTAAAGAATTAATCAAGGAAAGTAAATATACAATTTCGGAAATTTCCGCTATTTTGGGTTTTTCATCCATCCATTATTTTTCCCGTCGCTTTAAACAAAAATTTGGTATGAATCCAACCGATTATGCCGATAAGATCCTATAAGAAAACTCTGGCTTCAACCAGAGTTTTTTTACTAAATTCCATCCGAGAAATCTTCGTTTTCTTCTTGTACTTTTAAAGCTTCTACATCAAAATGAATAACCTGCTCTTTACCTGTACTAACAGCCATATTGACTAAAGACTTTAAGTCACTTCCAAAACTTCGAGCCATGGATATTTCCGCAATCATTGGCATATTCGTTCCAGCAATGATTTCAATGTTTTCGTATTCTAGTGAAAGAAGTGCAATGGTCTTAAAAGGAGAGCCCCCAGCTAAATCACAGAACACAAGAATGCCTTCACAATCCTTTAAGCTTTCAATCGCATTTCTTAGATCCTTTGTTAATTGATCGACTTCCTGTTCGAAATTCACCGCTACATAGTTTTCTTGTTTTCCTGCAATCACTTCAATGCAGCTGGTTATTCCATCCGCAAAGCGACCATGACCTGTAATAATGATTCCAACCATCTTAACCTCTATTTTTTTGTATAAGGATATAAATTTACACCCTTCACAACACGATTTACTTCACCGGTTGGACATGGATTATCTGGTGTACAATTCAATTTCAAGGATTTATACAATCCAATGGTTTGTGCAACTAAGATAAATTCCAATCCACAGAATACATTTTCAAAATCTTGACCATTATCAAAGGAAATAAAGTAATCAACAAGTTCTTTGATTTCATCATCCTTTGATGAAACAACTAAAATCTTATTTCCTTTTCGTTCTGGACTCATTTCTTTAATGAGATCCAATTCATATTTACGTGTGTATTCATCATCACTTAAGTAAACAACACATAAGGTATTTTCATTAATCGCTGATTTTGGTCCATGACGGAAGCCTAATGGTGCATCAAATACCGTATCAACAATACCTGCCGTTAATTCACAAATCTTCAATCTTGATTCTTGGGCAACACCCTTTAAATTACTACTTCCTAAGTAAATAATACGATTGAAATCAAATTCATCAATGATTTGAACCGCCTTTTCCCATGAATGATCAATAAATTCTTGACCTCTTTCGATGATGACTTCTAAAATCTTTTCATATTCATCTAAATCATCTGTATGGAAGGCTAAAACTGTTGCCAAATACATATTGCTATAAGAAGATGTCATCGCAAAGCTTTGATCATGTGTTTCTGGGGTTAAGTTAATCGCATAACAATTGTCTTTCCCTTCGGCATATTTTGATAAAGCACCTTCTGAATTACAAGTAATAAATAAATGATGAATATTTTCGCAAACGACATTGGCTACATCAATTGCTCCCATTGATTCTGGAGAATTTCCACTTCTTCCATAGCTGACCAATAGAGTTGGCTTTGTTGATGATAAATAGCTTTGTGGATCTGAAACAAGCTCAGTTGAAGCATACGATTTCACCTTATAATCATAGGATTTTTGTAAGAAAGGGAAAATAGAATTTCCAACAAATTCACTTGTACCAGCACCCGTTAGAATAATGTCATAATCTTCATTCTTTGTGGTTTTTTCAATAAATGCTTTGATTGCATCCTTTTCCTCTTTAATTTGTTGAACCGTTTTTCTCCATGTTTCTGGTTCTTGACAGATTTCCTTTGCTGTCCAATACCCTTTTAATTCTCTCCAAGTTTCTTCTGATTTATTAAATAGCATACTCTTCCTCCAGCGTGTACCGCTTTTTTTCAATTTTGATTATAAAAAGAAAAAGGATCTTTTCAACATTCCTGCTAATTTGTACAAATCCTTCATTAATTTATCCATACGAAATTGCATTTTTTTGCCTATAATACATATAGAGGGAGCATTTTATGAAAAAAAGTTTTAAATCAACAACCAAAAATACCATTTTAAGTGGAAGAAATATCTACAAGGATAAGCACGGAAATACCATCTATTATCATTCAAGATCAAATATAGCTTATCGCATCAAACCAGAGAAAGAAAATATGTTTAGTACATATCAATCGCGTTATGTTTTAGCCTTGATTTCCTTTGTCTTCTTTTATTTTTTGTTTAATTTAAACATCTATTTAAGTCTTGGGCTGACCCTTGTCATTGCTCTATTCTTAGAATATAGCTATCGATCCTTTTTAAAAAAATGTCCACAATCTAAAGGATTTGTAAAACAAGAAAAGATCAAACCGATTGATCAAATGATTGATCTTTCAAAAGGAAGCTTGATTCTTCGTATTTGTTTATATCTGGCCTTGGCGATTCTTCTAATTGTTAATTCCTTTGTTTCAAGCAATGTTGTAGGAAATCGTCCAATTCAAGTTACCAGCTATATCATTGCTATACTGGCTGCTTTTATCGCAGTAAAATATCTTTCACTACTATCTAGAAAAGGTGCTGATTGTTAGTCAGCACCTTCTTTTTATAAGCACATTTTTCCTCTGGCATAGGTTTGCAGAACATCATAGTCATTATTTAAAACAACTAAATCAGCATCATAACCTGTACAAATCTTTCCCTTATGATCATCAATTCGTAACGCGCGTGCAGGATTAATCGTACATGAATTCAAAGCATAATCAAATGGAACCTGGGCTTGTTCTACGACAATTTGAAGACCACGATTAATTCGAAGGGTACTTCCTGCCAAACCTTTTGTTTCTACAAGATGAGCACTTCCATCTGGATAGACTTCAATTTCATTTCCACCAAAAATATGATGACTACCTACTGGACATCCTTTTGCCATTAGAGAATCCGAAATCATAATGACATGATCAGGACCCTTTGCCATATAGTAATTATTTAAAGAATTCACATTAGAATGGTTTCCATCACAAATCACTTCCCCATAGACATCTCGAAAACGCATCGCTGCACCAACTAAACCGGGATTTCGATGATGGAAGGGCGTCATTCCATTAAAGACATGGGTCATTGAACGCGCACCATGGGCAACGGCCATACGCGCTTGTTCATAGGTTGCTGATGAATGACCTTGGCTTACTAAAATTCCTTGGCTTGCACAATATTCCGTCAACAAAAAATCTTGATCATGCTCACAAGCCATCGTAATGACTTTAATTAAGCCATTGGCATCCTCTTGGTATTGTTTAAATTCCTCTAAATCAGCTGGAATACAATATTGTTCTGGCTGTGCCCCTTTGTATTTTTGATCCAAATAAGGCCCTTCAAAATGAATACCTAAAATCTCAGCACCTTCATAGCCTTCACCAACGACCTTAGCCACATTTTTTACCGCATTGGATAAGACTTCGTGACTTTGCGTAATCGTTGTTGGACAAATTCCAGTGACACCTTCAGCTGGTATTTCCTTCATCCAATGACGTAAACCCTCTTCGGTTGCATCATTGGTATCCCAGGTATCATAGCCATGGGTATGAATATCAATAAAGCCAGGAACAATACGATTGTTTCCATAGTCCACATCAGCATCTTTGGTATTATATTCGAATATATTTACAATTTTATCGTTTTCAATTTGAATTTGCGCTTCCATAAATTGATTCGCAATCCATACTCTTTTACTTTGAATAATCATTCTTTTGTCCTCCACATTCCTTATTTTAAACCTATTCATTTTATAATTGTTATCTTATTAACAAATCTTTTTATACTTTTTAACAAATTTAAACGACCTCTCTTTTTTTCTTATATAATTGGTGTAGGAGAAGTATTATGAAAGTTATTGCGATTATCATTGTTGTTGCACTTGTTATGTTTACAGTCATCAACACCTTAAAAACCAAAAGCTATCAAAAGCTCGTTAGCTATTTAGAAACAGGGGATTATGATTTATTTAATCAAAAGATTAATCAGCCCTTTATTCAATTTTTATTTCCAAAATCCAGTTTATTGGATTTAAAATTCAATGCAGCTTTGATCCAACAAAATAAAAAGGAAGCCACTCAATATTTAGAAGCCTTATGTGCGATGCCTTTAACTGTTAGTCAAAAAGAGAATTATTACATGAAGGCCTTTAATTTCTTTATCGGGATAAAGGATAAAAAGAACAGTAAGAAATATTTAGATTTCATCAACGAAGGCTCCAATGATCGAATGAAGCTTGAAGCCAATCGTGTTTACAACATTTATATTTTAAAGAATGATAAAGATTTAGAGGATTTGTTGGATGAAATTGAAAACATGGAGGATCAAGAAAAAGGAGTCAATGAATTCTTGATTTCCATCATTTATAAAAACAAAAAAGATAAGGTCAATGCCAAAAAATATGAGGATTTAAGCAAAGAACACTTTGCCCTTGTTGATGAAAAAACAGCACAAAAAATACGGTAGATGTTTAAAAACATCTACCATTTTTTTAGAATAAATCCTTTTGATGGGTTGCATAGAGATATTCATCAATCGTATTGCATACACGATCAATAATTAAAGCCTCTGGTTTATTTTCTAACAAACCTTCTCTTACCTTTGTATATTGAATTGGCATAAATTGACTCAATAGATTTAAAGGAACACCATCTTTAAAATGATCTAATAAGACGGCTTTTGCTTCTTCAACCTTCTTTTCTGGCATATAGTAACGACAACGATCCGAGAAGGAATATTTACGCTTTAGTGCAATTTCTTGTTCACTTCCAACATAGTGTTTATTCCAATATTTTGGATGATCCAACATGGCTTGATCTAATACTTCCATAAATTGACTATTGTCTTCTTTATAGACTTCTTTTTCCGCATAGGCAAGCGCAAATAAAGCTTCACGCATTGCGAAGGTCAAGCCTGGTCCAACCTTTAGAATCGCAATCCCATCTTCAATTAATTCTCTTAATTTAATCTTTGTTTGATAATCGGTGGAATGTCCTTCAAATACGATATTTTCATACTCTTTAATCGCTTCACATAGATCCTTTGCCTTATCACGATCATATTCTGTACATCCAGCATCCTTTTCTTCAACTCCTGGTTGTACCACAATACCAATCACATTTTCCCAAGCATGATCCAATCCATTTTCCTTAAAGGCCTTTTCAAAGGTTGCAAGCGTCGCTTTAAAATCCTCTGGTTTGGTCACTTCGACATGATCATTGGCTTGGCCACCCTGTTGGCCACCTGGAATTGGAACCTCACTTCCAACAATATAGACTGGCTCTGTGGCTTCTGGATTTTCTTTCAAAACAACATTCTTAAAGGTATCTTCAGCTACCTTTGCGAGTTGTGCCCCTCTACGAGCAATGGTTTCATCACTTAAACGTTCATTTGGATCATCATCGGCTACACGCATACTGGTATCAATATGAATTTTGGTAAAACCTGCTGCGACATAGCAACGAATCAATTCTTCTGATTCTTTCATTGCTTCCGCTTCATTTTTGGATGCAAAGGTCAATGGACCTAAATGATCGCCACCTAAAAATAATTTCTTTTTATCAAATTGAATTTCATCCGCAATCTTTTCAACAAAGGCTTTAAAATCAGCAGGCTTCATTCCTGTGTATCCACCATATTGATCGCATTGATTGGCTGTACTTTCAATTAATACACAAGAATCTTCTTCTTTTCCTTTCATTAAAGCAGCTTTGATGACATATTCATTGGCGCAACAACAAGAATAGATTCCTACCTTCTTTCCTGCTTTTTGTGCACTGACGATTTGTTTTAATGGATTTAACATAACAATCCTCCTCATACAACCGCATTATATATACCATCTCTATGAAAAAAAATGGGCTTGTTAGTTAATACAAAAAACAAATTAAAAAGGTACAAACGTACCTTTATTTCACATCTAATTCAATTGGGCAATGATCACTTCCGTAAACATCGGTTAATATTTTCGAATCCTCTACACGATCCCATAATTCTTTGGAAACCAACCAATAGTCGATTCTCCATCCTGCATTTCTTTCTCTAGCCTTTGTACGATAGCTCCACCAAGAATATTCTTCCTTTTCAGGATATAAGGTTCGATAGCTATCAATATAATGGCTCAATAAATTCTCTTTAAAGCTTTCTCTTTCTTGATCTGAAAAGCCAGGATTGTTGTGGTTTGCATCTGGGTTCTTTAAGTCAATTTCTTCATTGGCTACATTTAAATCCCCACAGATAAAAGCAGGTTTATTTAACTGCGTTACATATTCACTAAAGGCCTTATCCCATTCCATACGATAATCAATTCGTTTTAATTTTGGTTGAGCATTTGGTGTATAGACGGTTACCACATAATAATCCTCATATTCAATTGTAATCACACGTCCTTCTTGATCATGCTCTTCTTGATTGATGCCATAAGCTATAGATAAAGGCTTTTCCTTACAAAAGATCATGGTTCCACTATATCCCTTTTTCTTTGCGCTAAAAATATATTGATACGGATACAATTCACAATCGACTTCTATTTGTTCGGGTTGCGCTTTGGTTTCTTGTATACAAAACACATCCGCATCTAGCGCATATAAGATTTCTACAAAGTCTTTTTTCATTACGGCACGTATGCCATTCACATTCCAAGATATAAATTTCATATTTTTTCCTCTATTAACAGTGAAATTTTAACAAAAATTTCCATAAAAAAACAGCGATTCCTCGCTGTGGATCAACAAAAACCTTGATCGATGTTGTATGGGAGAGAGTGTTGAAGTATGTGGTCCTTGTTCATCCTGATGATAAGATAACTCTCTCAACTTAATTCTACTTTAATTTTTTGATTGCTTGTATTCCAATCGACTGCATACCCGTATGACAATTAATGACTGGACATAAATCATTACGATCAATTTGAACACCTGGATATTTTTCTTGAAGTAATTCTTCAACATAATCGGCATTCTTTTCAGCACGTGAGTCCATTAATACGAATAAATAATCATCGGCATTAATACGTTGATCTTCACTGATGACATCAACTGTTCGCTTTAAAGCTTTTTTCATCGTACGAACCTTTTCAAAAATATCCACACGCCCTTGGGTTTCTTTGGATACCTTTAAAATTGGTTTGATTTTTAACATGCCGGCTAGCTTTGCAGCCATTGGGGTTAAACGTCCACCTTTAGCCAAATGCTCTAAATCTTCAACAATTAAATAACCACAGGATTCATCTACAAGCTCTTGAATGCGTTCAATGACTTGTTCAGGATCAATTCCTTCATCCACCATTTGTTTGGCATATAAAGCCATATATTTTTGCATACCTAGCGTAGAACAAATATCTAGAGTATGCATCTTTAAATTGTGTTGTTGACCAAAAAGAACGACCTTTTCGTTGGTTGATGATAAATGATTCGATAAGGTAATTAACACCACATCCGTAATGCCTTCTTTTTCGTATTGTTCAAACAATTCATCCACCATTCCCATTGGTGGTAAGCTCGTTTGTGGAAAAGCACCCTTTTCCATTTCATCATATAAATAAGATGTCGTTAAATTCACTCCATCTAAATAGGTTTTATCTCCAATTGTTACTTGTAATGGTAAATAATCAATACCAACTGCCTTTGCTTGTTCGCAAGTCATTAGACCACCACTGTCGGTAACCACTTTAATTCTCATAGCTATACGCCTCCCTTGGACAACTATTGATTTTTTCCCATATGGGTATTATTATAATTTCAATTCAATTATTCAATAGGCAATTATTGATTCTTGTGGAATATTCCACACTTTAGGAGATTTTGTTGATTATGGACCGTAGAATAAAAAAAACCAAAGAAGCAATTCAACAGTCTTTTTTTAAACTCATTGAAGAAAATAAGACAACCAAAATTACCATCACCGATATCGCGAAATCCGCCAATATCGATCGCAAAACCTTTTATCTTCATTACAATACCCCAACCGATATCATCATTGAATTCTGCCAACAAAAAACCAAAGAGTTCTTTGAACATTTGGAAAGCGGTGACTTTTTTGATAAGCCATTGGATACCCAAAATGTTTTTGATGCCATCTATGAACTAATTCAAAAGGATTTATCCTTATATCAAATGCTAGCCAGTCATCCGGTCTATGATGCCTTTTGGGAAAAATTTAAAGAGATGTGTGTACAAAATGCCATTGATGCCTATTCAAAGCGTTTAGACATTTCACCTCTTTCCTTAGATATTTATGTTGATTATGTCTTCTCTGGTGTCATCTCCATTTATCGACGTTATCTAAAAAAGGATCATTCCTATGAATTAGAAGAGGTCAGTAAAATCTTAAACGATGTCACCTTTCATGGTTTAAATCCAATTCTTTATTCAAAACAAGAAAAAAAATAAGACTTTCTTATCATAATTTAAGTTAGAGTTAAAGTAAGACTTATATAGTTTAAGCATCAAGTAAAGTTACTTGATAAATTAACTGTTTACCAGCAATCCCTTTCTCTCTAATCTTATTACTTAATCTTTTTACTGGTAAACACGGAAAATAAAGACGACCAATGGCCGTCTTTTTTTTATTTCACATTTGATCTTTTTGAATTTGTTCCATGGCTTGAATTAAAGAGGGAAAGATTCCATAACAGTTCTCAAAAAAGTCTTTTTCTGGAAATTGTGAATCTGGAATCATGATGGTCTTACAGCATGCTTTTAATCCTGCTCTTACGCCATTGATGCTGTCTTCAAATACGTAACAAGCTTCTGCTTGTAGATTTAAATGACCTGCAGCCTTTAAAAAGATATCCGGATAAGGCTTATTTCTTTTGACATCTTGTCCGCTGACAATGGAATCAAAATAATCTAAAATACCTACTTTCTCTAAATTAGATTGAATGATTGTTTGAAGAGAACTGCTCGCAACAGCCATTTTTATACCCTTTGATTTAAAATAGTCTAAGATTTCAACGACTCCTTTTTTCAATTGTAAATCCTTGGAAACCTGTTCTTGATAATATTGAATCACATCCTTATTTAAGGCTTTTCCATCAATTCCGGGATAATATTTCTCTAAGATTTTTTGAATTTGTTCACCCGAAGAACCCGCACAAGCCAGTGCAACTTCAGGATTTACTTGATCCACATAGTTTTTGGCGCATTGATTCCATCCATCTTGATAGATTCTTTCCGTATCCAAAAGTAAGCCATCCATATCAAAGATTGCACCTTGCATATCTACCTCCTAAAAAAATGGAACTGCGTGTCCTACGTTCAGTTCCATTCTTATTGATTTATAATAGCGATTCTATTATATTTTCCTTTGAAGGAACTTTAGTTATTTTACCAATTGCTCCTGGCGAGTTGCATAAAGGTATTCATCGATCGTGTATTTGATTTTGTCCTTAATCAAAGCTTCAGGATCATTTTCTAAACTTCCTTCTCTTACTTTTGTATATTGAAGTGGCATAAATTGAGATAAGGCTGCCAAATTAATACCGTATTTACGTAAATTGTCAATCATCTTATTCTTTGCGGCATCCACCTCTTCAAAAGGCATATAGTAACGGCAACGATCAGAGAATGAGAATTTTCTCTTGAACCAAATTTCATCTTCATTTCCATGATAGTATTTCTTCCAATATTTTGGTTCCTTTAACATTGCTTCTTCTAATACATCAATGAAATGACTCTTTTCTTCTTCATGCTCTCCATGAAGTAAAACATCTTCCATATAAGCCAATGAGAATAAAGCTTCACGCATAGCCAAGGTCATACCTGGACCTACTTTTAGAATTCCCACACCATCATCAACTAATTCACGTAATTTGTATTTTGTTTGATAATCGGTTGAATGCCCTTCAAAGACAAGATTTGGAAAGTCTTTGATGCTTGCCATCAATTCACTTGCTCTTTCTCTTTGATACTCTTCACATCCAGCATCTTTTTCTTCTACACCGGGTTGAACAACAATAGCCATAACATCTTTCCATGTTTTTTCTAAACCTTGATCGGCAAAGGCTTTTTCAAAGGCATGGTAGGTTGCTTTAAAATCTTCAACACGAGTGACTTGCATTCCAGCATTTGGATCTTGTGCACCACCTGGAATAGGAACTTCGGATCCTACGATATATACTGGTCGAACCGCATCTGGTCTTGTTTTTAACAATTCTTGATATGCATCCTCACATACACGAGCTAATTCTGCCCCTCTTCGTGAAATCGTTTCATCACTTAAGCGTTCATTCGGATCATCATCGGCAACCTTCATACTTGTATCAATATGAATTTTGGTATAACCAGCCGCAACATAATCATGCAACAATTGACGCGCATAGGCCATCGCTTCTTTTTCTGGTAAATCTTGTACAGTTAGAGGTCCTAAGTGATCGCCTCCTAGATAGACACGGCTACGATCCAATCCAACTTTATCGGCTAATTCATAGACCCAATTGTAGAAATCAGCTGGCTTTAAGCCTGTATATCCACCATTTTGATCGACTTGATTGGCTGTTGATTCAATCAATACAACGCTATTGGTTTCCTTTGCTCTTTCTAAAGCGGCTTCAATGACATAGCCATTTCCGGTACATACCGAACAAATTCCAACCGCTGTTCCTTCTTTTTGTAGCTTTACAATATTCTTTAATGCGTTTTCCATATTCTTCACCTTTTTATTTCTCTGAATCAATTAAGATTTTTCCTTTAACAGCACCTGGAATTTTATACATTTTAAATGCTTCATCAATTTTACTTAATGGAATCTTTTTAAAGATAAGCTCTTCACTATATTTTAATTGTCCTGTTTTAAAGAAATGTGCAACGTTAGTCCATTCATGTCCTGGGAATGGAGCACTATAGGACATCCAAGATCCTGTCAATGTAAATTCCTTACGATTCATCATTTCCCATTCTTTCACTGTTAATGAGATTTCTTTTTTTGGTGTTCCAATAAAACAGATGTTTGCTTTATTGGCAGCTAAAGGATACGCCATTTTCATCGTAATCGTGTTTCCAGCAGTTTCATATACATAGTCATAACCAACCCCATCTGTTAAGGCAATGGCATCTTCCATGAAGTTTTCCTTTAATGTATTGATCGTAGCATCGGCACCAAACTCCTTTGCCAATTCTAATCGTTCATCTTGAATATCAAAGACAACCACTTTTTTTGCACCAAATATTTTTGCGAATTGCATCGTAAAGATTCCAATGGTTCCTCCACCTAAGATTGCAACGGTTTTTCCTGCTTTGAAAGGAACTCGTTCTAAACCATGATAAGCAACAGTTGCTGGTTCAAACAAAGCACCTTGTTCAAAGGATACCGAATCATCAAATGGAACTACATTTAATTCTGGAACACATACATATTCCGCAAAGCTACCATATTGACGAGAGCCAATAAAGCTATAATGCTTACATAAGGAATAATCTCCATCACTACAATCTTCACATTTTAAACAAGGCACCAATGGTACACCTGCAACACGTTGTCCCACCTTTACTTTGGTTACACCTTCTCCAACCTCTTCAATGACACCAGAGAATTCATGTCCTAATACATTGGGATAAAAATGAGAAGCATCTCCATTCACACGAGGAATATCAGATCCACAGATCCCTGTGTATTTCACTTTAACTAAAACTTCACCCGCTTTTGGTGTTGGCTTTTCAATCTCTTCATAACGAAGATCCTCTCTTGCGTGTAAAACACCCGCTTTCATTTGCATAACACATCCTTCTTCCTATTCTTCTTCAGCCGCTAATTCAGCTGCACGTTTTTTTGAAACGATAACCGCAAATACCATACATACAACATAAATTGCGCCAATGATGATTAATCCACCAACATTTTGCATTGTACATAATTGAGTATAGATATAAGTAATTGGCGAACCACCTTGATCTAAGGCAGCCACCGCATTAGCGGTACTTGATCCAGTTTGATGTGCTAAAGCAGTAACCCAAGGAATGGTTTCATTCGCAATCCAAATTGTGATATACATAATGACAGATCCAGAAATTAAGGTTCTAAATAAGTTACCTTTATGAACAGCTACGGCAATGGCAACAAAGAATCCAATTGTAGCTAAGTCACCAAATGGAAGAACTTTATTTCCAGGAACCAATACGGCAATCAATAAAGTTAATGGAATGAAGATCAATCCAGCTGTTACAACATCTGGGTCCCCTAATAAGATAGCTGGATCCATACCAATATAGAAATCTTGTCCTTGGAATTTTGTATTCATGATTTCTTTTGCACGTTCAGATAATGGCATTAAACCATCCATAATACATTTAACAACCTTTGGCATTAATACCATGACAGCTGACATCTTAACCCCAAGTGGTAAAGCAGCCTGTGGATTATATCCACCTAGAAAACCAATTCCAGCACCTAAGATAAATCCAATAACAACTGGTTCAGCAAGTACACCTACTTTTTCTTGTAATGAATCAACCGAGATATTGATATTACGTACACCTGGAATCTTTTCAATGATTGTATCCACTAAACAAGCAATTGGTGCTAAATAAGCAGAGGTTCCATGAGGAACAGTCAATCCATCGAGTTCAAAATAATCAGCCATAAGTGGTGCCCATAAATCCCCTAATTTATAAGCAATAACGGCATGAATGGCAATTCCAGCAATTCCAATTAAGAAATTTCCAGTTACGGCATACGCAATTGCTCCCGTAAAGGTCATATGCCATACATTCCAAATATCAACGTTTACAACTCGTGTTAATTTCAATACAAGCATTAAAATATTAATACCAACGGCTAATGGAATCGCAACGGTCGCAATGGAAGAAGCCCAAGTCATTGGTGAAGCACCTGGCCAACCAATATCAACAACCGATAAGCTCAATCCAAAATTTTCTGACATGGCTTGAGCAGCAGGGCCAAGCTGTCCATTCATCATATCGACAATTAAACTCAATCCAACAAATCCGACACCAATCATTAAACCTGAACGAATGGCTTTTCCTGGTTTTACTCCAACGATTATACTTAAAATTGCGATAACTATAGGAATCATTACCGATGCTCCCATATCGATAATGTAGTTAATCACCAATGCACATGCATCTAACATATTTTTCTCCTCAAACTTTCTTTTAACTCTTTTATCCTTTTAATACCTTTAAAATTTTTTCTTTTGTATCTTCAACCTTCACTCCTGATACAAAAGGCATTCCTGTAATAAGTGGTACACCATAATCTCTTTTTACTCTTGAAGTTGGAACGATTAAATCAGCTGGCAAATTCGAAGCAATTTCACTGATTCGACATTGTGCAATTTCAACGTCAATTCCATTTTCTTTGCATAATTCAACAACCGCATTGGCTGCAATGGTACTGGTTGCTACTGCGCCTCCACAAGCAACGATAATTTTTTTCTTACTCATAATGTTTCCTCCTTTTGTTTCACAATCTCAATGATTGTTTGTGCATCTTTTGCACTTTTAATCTTTTTTAAAACCTCTTCATCTTGAATCATTGCCATCACTCTTTGTAGCTTATCAATATGTCCATGTGCTTCGGCAATCGTTAACATAAAGACGATTTCTACATTGACAATGTCATCCTCAGTTCCCATCTCCACAAAGGGTACAGGCTTTTCTAAAACAGCGATACTATACGTGGTTTTGTTTACATACTCTGCAGAAGTATGTGGAATGGCTACCGGAATTGAAGTCGGTAAGCCCGTAGAGAATTCAGACTCTCTCTCTTTTAAACCCTCTACATAGTTTTCCTTCGCATAGCCTTGTTCGATCAAAGGCTTTCCTAATTGTTCAAATACTTCATCACAACTTTCTGCTTTTAATCCTAAGTAGATTCTTTTTTCATCTAATTCCTTCCAAATCAATTGTCCTCTCTCCTTTCCTTGCAACCGGTTTCTTTTTACACTGTCAGTATATATGGAGGATGTAAAATGAAACAGTCAAAGCTTTTTCAATATTTCCGAAACCAACTTTACTGATATATTTTATTTCCATCTTTCGGAAAAGTTATAGAAATCTCCTTTATATAAAAGACTTTTTTCTTTTTATTTCTTGTTCTCTTAGCTATTAGAACAATCTATTTCCAAACTTTCGAAAAAACTTATACTAAAAAATGTAGAGCTTTTACACTCTACATCACCATATATTCATATTGTTCAATGATTGTACTGATCTCTTTAGAAGTTTTCGCCTCATCCAATTTCTTTTTAAAGCCCTCATTTCGTAACATATTAACTAAATTAAAGAATGCCTTTAAATGTGTTTTATGATCTGCTGCACTTAAACAACAAACATAGCGAACGGGATCGTTTTCATCTGCATCAAAATTAACCGGTGTTTTTAGACGAATCAAATTCATACCAACCTTTAGACTTCCCATATCCAAGCCTTCATGAGGTACCGCAAAGCCTTTTGATATCACAACATAGGGTCCATTTTCTTCAATATTATGAATCATGGCATCAATGTATCGTTCTTCAATATAGCCCATTTCTAATAAAGGAAGGGCTGATTGTCGAATCGCATCCTTCCAATCCTTACATTCAATATCCAATTGAATATGAGAGATTGGCAATAAGTGATGCAAGTAAGGAGAAAAGATATCTTCATCTGCATCCAAGGATTTATGAAAATAAGAGCGTACAACCTTACGTACTGAAGTGGATAATGCATCCGCATGCTCGGGTGCAATCTCATAAAAGATTGGATTTAAACGTTCTAATAATCCCTTGGCAGATAAAACATCACTTTCTATTCGTGTTGGTAGGTTTCGACTATTTCGTAGTGAATCTACTTTGTTACCTACTCGAATATAATCATCATCGCCTAAAAGTGGTGATACGGTAATGGATTCGATTTTACAATCCTTTAAAGGAACGGTAGAAATCACTAAATCCGCTGCTGTTGCAAGGATTTTGCTCGCTTCATGAGAAGAGATAATATCAACGATATGAAAATTAAAATGCTGCTTCAAGCGTTCCAGCAATAAACGAGATGTTCCAATTCCCGCATGACAGGCAATCACAACACGAAAGGCAATATTTGAATTTTTCTTTCTTTCCAAAGCTGCACAGACATGGACAACAATATATCCAATTTCTTCATTTTTTAATTGGCGATCCACATGATTGGATATAATTGAAAGATTCTTTTTAACCGCATTGACTGCTTCCGGATAATCCTGCAAGACATTATCGATAATTTCATTTTCTGGAAAAGCAGAGGCATCCGCTTTTAATACGGATTCTAGATGATTGGACAGATTTTCATAGAATTCATAATCTCCATTTAAATCCACCTCTAAGTCTTCGCTGATTTCATTAATAAATCGTCGCGTCATCATTTGAACCTTTAAAAAGTCATTGTTTGTATTCTTTTCACTTGTATAGCGTAGCTTATTTAAAAAATGACTTAAAAATAACACTTCATCCTGTGTTGTATGAATACCACAATACTGTGTAACATATTTTAAGATATCCTGTGCAAAAATATATTTATCATTATCGCCATGCTCCTGTACTTCCAAGTAATAGCCTTGTAGATTTCGATTCAACATAATTCCTAAATATACCAACAAACGTTGAAAGGAATAATCATTTAAGTGCATATTATGGTTTGTTTCTTGTTCTAATAAAATCTTTTGAATGACGACAGAATCTCCTGCCTTTAAAGGAAGATGCTGCATGATGACTTCATTGTTTGCGTACTTTTCTGCAATGTGCATCAGTTGAATTCGTTTTTGACTTTCTAGACCATCAACACGTAAACCTCGATTTGGCTGAGAGACAACCTCTAATTTTCCTTTACGAATAAACGCTTTAACTTCATCTAAATCATTAATGATCGTTACCCGACTAACCATTAAATGATCTGCTATTTGAGAAATTGTAATAAAATCTGTTGCACTAATAATCAAAGCAGAGGCAATCACTTTTCGTTCTAATTTTGATAAATGATAGGAAGTCAAATTCATTTCACTCAATAGCTCTTTAGTCTGGACAAAATCTTCTTTTTTTAGAATTTTACCACCACGTGGTAGCTCCAATTCGTTGAATCCATTGATTTTCAACCAATCATTAATCGTATGAATGTCATTTCGAATGGTTCTTTCTGATACCGAAAATTCTTTTGCGAAAGCTGCAATGGTCCAATCGTTTTGAAGTAATTTTCGAACTATTTCAATCATTCTTTCATTCATGTTAACCCTCTCCTTTTTATTCATTTTAAAATTAACATGCTTTTTTTCAACGGAAAAGTCAAAATTCTTACCTCTTTTTTGAAATTGTTTTACAAGTACAAAAAAAGAAATTGAGATGGAATTTCCCAATTTCTTCTTTGAAATTAATAATTAGTGTTTAAAGTGACGAACACCGGTATAAACCATCGCAATGTTATGGGCATTGCATTCATCCACGGATTCTTGATCACGAATGGATCCACCTGGTTGAATGATAGCTGTAATACCAGCAGCAGCGGCTGCTTCTACTGTATCCTTATATGGGAAGAAGGCATCACTGGATAAAACCGAACCAGCTGCTTTTTCACCGGCTTGTTCAATCGCAATTTTTGCTGAACCAACACGATTCATTTGTCCAGCACCGACACCAACAGTCATATTGTCTTTGAATAGAACGATGGCATTTGATTTAACATGTTTGACAACTTTCCATGCCATTAATAATTGTTCAATTTCTTCATCGGTTGGTTTACGGTTTGTTACACAACGTAAATCTTCTTTGGTAATTTGTTTCTGATCCAATTCTTGTACCAATAAACCATCATTGACATTGGTATATTTGAATCGATCATGAACTTCTTGGGTTACATCCAATTTCATTAAACGAATATTTTTCTTACGAGTTAAAATTTCCAAAGCTTCTTCTTCAAAGTCTGGTGCAATAATGATTTCTAAGAAGATCTTTGATAATTTTTCAGCTGTTGAAACATTTACGACATCATTAAAAGCAACAATTCCACCAAAGATTGAAACTGGATCGGCTTCAAAGCATTTATCCCATGCTTCATCAATCGATGAACCAATACCTACGCCACATGGATTCATATGTTTTAAACCAATGGCTGCATGTTGTCCTTCAAAATCCTTTAAGATTTCAATTGCTGCATTGCCATCTTGAATATTGTTGTAAGAAAGTTCTTTTCCATGAAGCTGTGTCGCATTGGCTAAAGAGTATTTTGGTTGCATATTCTTATAGAAGGCAGCCTTTTGATGAGGGTTTTCTCCATAACGTAAGTCTTGCACCTTATCAAAGGTAATCGTCATTTTTTCTGGGAATTCTTCCCCTGTTTTCTTGCTTAAGTAATCCGCAATCATCGCATCATATTGAGCTGTTATACGGAAAACCTTGGCAGCTAACTTTTCTCTTGTTTCTAGACTTGTATCGCCATTGGCTTTGATTTCCTCTAAAACCTTTTCATAATCGGAAGGATCAGTCACAACCGTTACGGCTTGATAGTTCTTTGAAGCACTACGTAACATAGAAGGTCCACCAATATCAATGTTCTCAATGATTTCTTCATGCGATACCCCTTCTTTTTGTACAGTTTGTTTGAATGGATATAAGTTGACAACAACCATATCAATCAATTCAATATCTAAATCCTTGATTTGTTGCATATGATCTGGATTGCTACGAACGGATAATAGTCCACCATGAACCTTTGGATGTAAAGTCTTTACACGTCCATCTAAAATTTCAGGAAATCCTGTTACTTCACTAATTCCAATTGGTTTAAGTCCCGCATCTTCCAATGCTTTTTTTGTTCCACCAGTCGAAATGATTTCATAGCCATTTTCTACCAATCCAGAAACAAATTCTACTAAACCACTTTTATCAGAAACACTTACTAATGCACGCTTCATTCTACTTCTCCTTCTCTATCTTCTCTGCTACTTCTTTAATCACTTGCCAGAATAAATCATATTCCACATCATGAACATGACATTCCAATTCAGCTAAATCCCATTTTGGATCAATTTCAATTCGTCTTTGTTGGATAATTGGACCCGAATCCACTCCTTCATCTACATAATGAACGGTTACACCCGTTTGACTAACCTTGGCTTCAAAGGCATCTAAAATGCTATGAGCACCTGGAAATTCCGGTAAATAGGCAGGATGTAAATTAATAATACGCATTGGATAAGCCTCTAATAAGACCTTTCCAATAAAGCGCATATAACCACTTAAAACGATAAAATCGACTTCTTTCTCTTTTAAAATGGATAAGATTTCTTTTTCATAGGCTTCTTTTCCATCATATTTTTTTGGATTGACAAAATAGGAATCAATCTTATGATTTTTAGCACGCTCTAAAGCATACGCATCTTGTTTATCTACAATTAAGCAGGCACATTCTACTGGTAAGGAACCATCTTCAATGTGATTCATGATCACTTCAAAATTCGTTCCTGAACCGGAGGCAAAAATTGCTATTTTGATCATTTTAAGACAACCTCATTTGAATCAGTTACTTTTCCAACCACATAAGAAGGTTCACCAATTTCTTCCAAGGCTTTTTGTACACCTTCAACTTCACTTGGATCTACAGCCATCACAAAGCCTAAGCCCATATTAAAGACGTTATACATTTCATGTGAGCTGATCTTTCCTTCTTTTTGGATTAAATCAAAGATTTTTGGTTTAGGGAAGGAAGCAATTTCAATTTCAACACCCATGCCATCCTTCAACATTCTTGGTACGTTTTCATAGAAACCACCACCGGTAATATGACTACAAGCCTTTAAGCGAATACCAGCCTTCTTAATTTGTTTTAAAGCCTTCACATAGATTTTTGTAGGAGCAAGTAAGGCTTGTCCTAAGGTCATTCCTAATTCATCATAGTATGTATCTAAAGATTCTTTGGTGATATCAAAGACATTACGAACCAAAGAGAAACCATTGCTGTGAACACCGGTTGATGGTAAACCAATTAAAACATCGCCTACCTTTAAGTTTTCACCCGTAATCATGTCCTTTTTATCGCAAACACCGACCGCAAACCCAGCTAAGTCATAATCCTCTTCTGGCATTAAACCTGGATGCTCTGCCGTTTCTCCACCAATTAAAGATGCTTCGGATTGTAAACAACCTTCGGCAACCCCTTTGACAATATCCGCAATTTTTTCTGGGAAGTTTTTACCACAGGCAATGTAATCTAAGAAGAATAAGGGTTCTCCACCTGCACAGGCAATATCATTGACACACATCGCAACGGCATCAATGCCAATTGTGTCATGCTTATCCATAACCATGGCCAATTTCACTTTTGTTCCACAACCATCGGTACCTGATAATAAAACTGGTTCTTCCATTTCTTTGATTTTTGCTAGAGAGAAGGCACCAGAGAAGCCACCAAGTCCACCAAGAACCTCTTCACGCATGGTTTTTTTCACATGCTCTTTGATCAATTCAACCGATTGATACCCTGCTTCTAAGCTTACGCCTGCTTGTTCATATTTTTCTGCCATTTTAAACCTTAACCTTTCCTGCATAATCTGCTAAATGTGTTGGATAATCCCCATTGAAGCAAGCTAAACAGCTTGTTTCAGGAAGACATGCTTTAAAATCATCCAAGTCTAAGAAACGCAAGGATTCAATATGAAAAATTTCTTGCATTTCTTCCACCGTATAATTATGAGCAACAAATTGCTCTTGACTCGTTCTTTCATAGCCACTGAAACAAGGGAATTTAATTTGTGGTGCCGCAATACGCATATGCACTTCCTTAGCCCCTGCTTCCTTTAATAATTGAGAAATACGTTTTGCGGTTGATCCAACCACAATGCTGTCATCCACTAAGAAAATGGTTTTTCCACGAACAACCGAGCTGATCGCATTCAAACGCACACGCATCCCTTGTTTTCTTTGTTCTAGGGTTGGACGTACAAAGGTTGAACCAATGTAACGGTTTTTAATCAATCCGACTTCATAAGGAATACCAAGGGTTTGAGCAAAGCTGGTTGCTGCAGAATTGGCTGAATCAGGAACACTGACAACAATATCGGCTTTCATCGTTTCCTTTTTTGCCAAAGCTACACCTAATTTCTTTCGAACCTCATGAACATTTTCTCCATTAATGATGCTGTCCACACGTGAATAATAGACATATTCCATGGAGCATACAGCTTTTTCATCCTTAGACAAGAGCTTGGTATGAATTCCCTTCGCATCCAAGCGAATCATTTCTCCTGGCTCTACCTCACGAAGTAATTTGGCATTCAAGATACCAAAGCTACAGGTTTCACTAGAGAAAATATAATTTCCATCATTTGTTCCCATAAATAGGGAATGAACCCCATGTCGATCTCTGACCACAAACAAACAATCCTTGGTCGCAATCATAAAGGAGCAAGCCCCTTCAATCACTTGATAGGTTTGTTGGATCTTTTCTTCAAAGGAGCCTTTAAAGCGTTGAATTAAATGGGCAATGATTTCACTATCACTGCTTCCTTGGAAAATTAAACCTTCATCCTCCATTTGTTCACGCAAGCTAATGGCATTGGTAATCATTCCTGTCGTTACAATCGCAAAGCTTCCTTGATGGGCACGTACAGTACTTGGTTGTACATTTTCTAAATATGAATCCCCATAGGTTGCCATACGAACCTGTCCAACTGAAATATGACCTGTTAATTCTTCTAACACATCCTGTGTTGCATTTTCACTTAATAAACCAAGACCCTTACGACAAACAACCTTTTCACCGTCACTAGAAGCAATTCCAATCGCATCCTGTCCACGATGTTGAATTGCATGCAATGCATAGTATACCGATTGTGAAGCGTGTTCTTGATGGAACACGCCGACAATACCGGAAGAATCTTGTATAACCTTTGTTTGATCTATCATTATTTATGTGTAAAGAATCGAACACCGTTGGCAAAAATGTTTTGATTCTTCTCTCCTACAATATTTTGGAATAAGCCTTCTTCATAACGTTCACTATGTCCCATTTTTCCGAAGATCATTCCATCTTCACTCACAATACCTTCAATTGCTAAAGATGAACCATTGATGTTATCTAAACCATTCATCGTTGGTTGTCCTTGTTCATTGACATATTGTGTTGCCACTTGACCATTTTCTAATAGCTTTTTAACCACTTCATCACTAGCGGTAAATTTACCTTCTCCATGTGACATCGCAATTGAATAGGTTGATCCTGGTTTTAGACCTTGTAACCAAGGCGACTTATTCGAAGTCACACGCGTACGAGCGATATGTGATACATGTCGGTTAATGTTATTTCTAAATAAGGTTGGATTGTCACTATCTAATTTTTCCACATCACCATAAGGTAATAAGCCGGATTTAATCAAGGCTTGGAATCCGTTACAAATACCTAAAATCAAGCCTTCGTTTTTACGCATTGTTTGAACCGCTGCATTGACCGTTGGATTCTTTAATACAGTCGCAATAAACTTACCAGATCCATCCGGTTCATCTCCACTACTGAAGCCACCAACTAACATTAAAATTTGTGCACTTTCAATTTCTTTGGCTAATCGATCAATACTGATTTGAATATCTTCGACACTCATATTGTTGAAGACAACCTGTACGACCTTTGCCCCAGCTCTTTCAAATTGAGCGGTTGTATCGTATTCACAGTTTTGTCCAGGGAAAATTGGAATGACAACCTTTGGTACTTCAACAATGGTTTTGGATTGAGGAAGCTTTACCTCTGTTAATTCGGTTTCAAAAGCTTTTCCATTTTCATCCGTTGTTGCTGGATAGATTTCATGGTAGCGTTCTTGCCAAGCAGAGATGGCTTCTTCAATGGATGTACTTTCATCATTTAAGATGATTTCCCCTTCCGCTTTGGTCATACCCAATAAAGTAAAGTGTTCATCTTGAATACTTTCCTTTGTTTCAACAAGTAAAGATCCAATGTTAAAGCCAAATAGATCTTCCTTCGTTTGAATGGCTACCCCAATCTTATTTCCAAAGGACATACGAGCTAAACTTGCAGCTAAGCCACCAAATTTAATGGTTGCCGCACTGACAATTTTTCCTTCTTGCATATATTGATGCACACAATCAAAGTTATCCTTTAATTGAGCATAGTTTGGAAGATGATTTTCCTTTGGATCATGCTTTACTAAATAAACATAGTTTCCAGCTTCCTTAAATTCCGCACTGACAATTTGATTGGCTTTAGCGGTTGTAACCGCAAAGGTAATCAATGTTGGTGGAACATGGATATCATTATAGGTTCCAGACATACTGTCTTTTCCACCGATTGCTGGGGTTTCAAATTCAAGCTGCGCATCAATTAAGCCTAATAAAGCTTGGAATGGATTTCCCCATTTATGCGCATCCTTTCCTAAGCGTTCAAAATATTCTTGGTTACTTAAACGAGCTGTTTTATAGTCTGCACCCAAAGCTGTTAAACGTGCTAAGGCTTCAACCACACTATAAGAAGCACCTAAATAAGGAGAATACTTACTTAATTCTGGATCATAACCATAGGTCATCAATGAACAAGTATTGGTAAAGCCATGTACTGGTAGCTTTTGTACCGATCCTTCCTCTTGCGTTAATTGGTATTTTCCACCCCAAGGCATTAAGACGGTACTTTTTCCAATGGATGCATCAAACATTTCACTTAAACCAATTTGGCTTGCGACATTGGCATCCTTTAAAGTATCAATTAAATTTGTTTTACTTTCTTCAAATGGATTAACATCATAGGTGCTATTCACCACTTCAATATCTTGGTGTTGACGAACTCCATTGGTATTTAAGAAGGCTCTAGACATATCGACAATGGTCTTACCACGCCATTTCATAACTAAACGTTTTGTATCGGTTACATCAGCCACCTTAACTGCACCTAGATTTTCTTCATGGGCTAATTCAACAAAATGATCAAAGTCTTTTTCTTCAATACAAACAGCCATTCTCTCTTGCGATTCACTAATTGCTAGCTCGGTTCCATCTAAGCCTAAATATTTAACTGGCACTGCATCGAGATTGATATCTAAGCTGTCAGCCAATTCACCGACCGCTACGGATACCCCACCAGCTCCAAAGTCATTACAGATCTTAATTAAACGCGTACATTCTGGATTACGGAATAAGCGTTGTAGCTTACGTTCGGTTAAGGCATTTCCTTTTTGAACCTCACTGGCACATTTATTTAATGAAGTCTCATTGTGTTCCTTACTTGAACCAGTTGCACCACCAATTCCATCACGACCCGTTGCACCACCTAATAAAACAATGATATCGCCTGGTTCAGCATGTTCACGAATGACATGATCCTTTGGTGCTGCACCAACAACACCACCGACCTCTAAACGTTTTGCGGTATAGCCTTCATCATAGATTTCTTCTACATAGGTTGTTGCCAAACCAATTTGGTTTCCATAGCTTGAATACCCATGAGCCGCTTCGGTTGAAATTTTTGATTGAGGCAATTTATGCTCCATCGTTTCGGAAATTGGTTTACAAATATCACCAGCTCCGGTAATACGCATTGCTTGATAAATATAGCTACGACCAGAAAGTGGATCACGAATGGCTCCACCAATACAAGTAGCCGCTCCACCAAATGGTTCAATTTCAGTTGGATGGTTATGGGTTTCATTTTTAAACATCAATAACCAATCCTGTTCTTGGCCATCGACATCGACCTTCACTTCAATTGAGCATGCATTGACTTCATCACTGACTTCTAAGTCTTCTAATTTTCCTTTTTTACGTAAATACTTACCTGCAATCGTTGCCATATCCATGAGGGTTTGTTCACGATCGGTACGATTTAATTCTTCACGTAAGGATAAATAACGTTCATAGCTTTCTTGAAGCTGTTGGGCAAAGGTATCCAATTTAAAATCAACCTTTTCTAAAACCGTTTCAAAGGTCGTATGACGACAATGATCAGACCAATAGGTATCTAAAACACGAATTTCGGTCATTGTTGGTTGACGTTTTTCTTCCTCTTTAAAGTAGCTTTGAACAAATTCAATATCCTCTTGAGACATCGCAAGTCCTAAGCCGACACGTAAATCCGATAAGGTTTGTTTATCCATTGAGGTAAAGTTTTCAATACTTGGAACATCCTCAACTTGAATATCCAATTCATCCTCTAAAACAGATAAATCCTTTTGACGTGCTTCAACGGGGTTAATCAAATATTTTTTAACTTGTTCAAATTCATCCTCTTTGATATTTTCAAAAACCAATAAGGTTCCAGAATGAATACGTACGGTTTGTTTATTATTTAAAAGCATCAAACATTGCATCGCACTGTCGGCTCTTTGATCATATTGACCTGGTAAATATTCATAAGCTAAATAGGTCTTTCCTTCTAAATCTACTTGGTCATAGACATTATCAGTAACGACTTCACTACAAACATCCTTCTTTAATAATTCAATATCCTTTTTGTCGGCATTGAATACATCATAAATGTTGTATCGGCTCAATGCGAAATCATCCGATAAGCCTAAGGATGTACGTAACTCATTTGTAAGAGATTTTCCTTCGGTACGGAAAGCTTCTTTTTTTTGAACAAAAAATCTAGTATCCATTTTCTTCTCCTTATTCAACAATGGAATCGGCTAAAACCTTTTCTGCTTGTTCCTTTTTAAATTCAATAATCTTTTCTTGTACAGCTTGATCAGCTAAACCAATCATTTGAGTTGCTAGAATCGCAGCATTTTTTGGACCTGCTTTACCAATTGCTACCGTTGCCACAGGTACACCCGATGGCATTTGAACAGTTGATAACAATGAATCCATTCCGCCTAATGCAGATGTTTGAATAGGAATACCAATTACTGGTAGTGGTGTCGAGCTTGCGATTACACCTGCTAAATGTGCGGCTCCTCCAGCAGCTGCAATAATCACTTGAATTCCTTGATCCTTTGCTTCACGCGACAATTGTAAAACCGCTTCTGGTGTACGATGTGCACTCAATACACGAACCTCATAGCCAATGTCAAAGGCATCCAATTGTTGCATGCACCCTTCCATCGCTGGCAAGTCTGAACGAGACCCCATTACAATTAAAACTTGTTTTTTTGTCATTTTAAACCTTCCTTTCAACCAACAAAAAAGCACACCAAAAAAGACTGGTGCACTGCATTAACGTTTCACTGTAAATTTTCGTAAATCTTCTTAAGACCATAAGTAAGACCTCCAAAATTCTTCATGCAAATCCATAATACATGAATGGACGTTATTTTACAATTGCTTTTTCACAAGAGCAATTCAAATCCGTAGCATCCCTTTTCAAATCCATAGTTTTCATAGAACTGATGCGCTTGTTTACGCGCTAGACCCGAACATAGAATGACCGCCTTACAATTCTTCATTTTCGCTAATTCAATCGCATGATCAACCATTGCTTTTCCATAGCCTTTCTTTCGTACATTCTCTTTGGTAATCAAGCTTGAAATATAACAGGTCTGCCCACTCATCCAAAAGGTATCAAAATAATTTCCATGACAAAAGCCTTGATAAATCCCCTCTTCCTCTAAAAAGAAGGCAAAGCTATTTTCATCCTTTAAGATTCTTTGATACACCTCAAATGTTTTTTTATAGGAATAGTCATTGTAATCCCATAAATCTTGAATAAAACGATATGCTTCTTCAAAATCCTGTAACGTCGCCACTTTACAATACATAAGAAAACCTCCAAAAACACAAAAAAAGGCGCTCATTTCGAACGCCTTTGTCTCATTCATTTTTGAACAAAATAACCTTTTTGTCAAATTAAAGTTGAAATAATTCCTTTAAATCCTCTGCACTCATTTTAGAAAGACGTGGACCGCTATTTTCAACAAATAGATCACTCATTTCACGTTTTCTTTTTTGCATATGATAGATCTTTTCTTCAATCGAATTTCTCATCATTAATTGATACACCAAGACATTTTGGTTTTGTCCAATTCGATACGCACGATCGGTTGCCTGCGATTGGGCACTGGAATTCCACCAAGGGTCAAAGTGAATGACGGCACTGGCTTGTGTTAGATTTAAACCGGTACCTCCTGCCTTTAATGAAATCAAGAAGACATCACTGTCATCACTTTGGAATTCTTCGACTTCTTTTTTACGTTTTTCCTTGGAGGTTGAACCCGTTAGGATATGATACTTGATTCCTTTTTTATCCAATTCAATTTCCAACCAATCAAAGATCTTGGTGAAGCTTGAAAATAATAAAACCTTTTTATTATTTTCTTTTAATGTTTCAATTAAATCCACACACATTTCAAGCTTAGTGCTTGGAGTTTTAATGTCTTGATAAACCATTCTGGCTTCGCAACAAATTTGTCGAAGCTTGGTCATCATTGCTAAGATTTGAATGGAATCTACCCCATCCACCTCTAATTGTGCTCGTATCTCTTTATTGACCTGCATTAAATTGGCAAGATAAAGCTTTTTTTCTTCCTCTGAAAAATCCAACCAAAGATCTTTTTCAATTTTATCCGGTAGCTCCTTTAAAACATCCTTTTTATTTCGTCTTAATATGAATGGAGAAACCATCTTTTTCAATTGTTCACGTTTCTTTTCATCATCCATTTCAATTGGACGTTCCATTTCTTCCATAAAGACCTTTAAAGAGTATAAATAACCTGGAAGCAAGAAATCAAAAATACTCCATAGCTCCGTTAAACGATTTTCAATTGGGGTACCTGTTAAGGCCAAACGATGCTTCGATTTTAAGGACTTAACCGTTTTCGCATTTTTCGTTTTTGGATTTTTAATAAATTGGGCTTCATCTAAAATCACATACATAAAGGATTTATTTTGATAAAGCTGCTCATCTCGTTTTACATAATCATAGGTTGTAATGTATAAATCATGGGCTTGTTCAATACGTTTTTTTCGTTCCGCTTGACCTCCATAGACGCAGATGGCATCAATATCGACTTCAAACTTCTCAATTTCACTGGCCCAATTAAACATCAAGGAAGAAGGACAAACAATGATTGAAGGCTCTTGATTCTTTGGGATAAAACAATCCAATAAACAAAGAACCTGTAAGGTTTTTCCTAATCCCATATCATCGGCTAAAATCCCATTTAAACCAATATCATAGAGATGCTTCATCCATTGCACCCCTTCTTTTTGATAAGGGCGTAAAAGCTTGTCATATTTTTCCGGGAAGGTGATTTCTGTATTTTGAATCTTAGAAAGGGAATCAATGTATTTTTCAACCGATTCATCCTTTCGAATATCCATCGACTCTTCTTCCTTTAGGGCTTGATAGGCCGGTCTTTCAATCCAATCCTTTTTAAAATCTTCCTTCGTTAAATCAAAGTTTTTAACCAAGTGATCCAATTTTTCTAGCTCTTCGGTTTGAAGGTCAATCATTTCTCCATTCTTTAGACGGTGGAAGACCTTTTTTCTTCGATAGGAGCGTAAAACCGCTAATAATTCCTCTTTATCAATTTTACTATCCAATTGAATTTCTAATAGATTATCATTGACATGAAAGCCAATCTGCATGCTTAGAGATTTACGATATTTTAATTTTCTTAAATCCTCGGAAACAAAGACATCGGCAATGCTTTGAATCTTTTCTAAGCCTTCATCTAAGAATTCATATAAGCGTTTGCCCTTGGTCTTAAAATGAATGACGTTTCCTTTTTGTTGGTCTGCATAATGTAAAACAATTTGTTCAACAAAGGATACTGGACGAATACTTTGACCATGGAATAGATCTCTTTCAATCCCATCCCATAAGTATTTTCCCCAGACTAAGACATGACCATCCTCTAAATCTGCATATAATCGAATGTTGGTAATATTTTGTTGGTAGGCACTTAAATCAAAAGTCGCTTCAATATCAAACTCGGAAGCAACAGGTTGAATCACCTCTTGATAGAAGTCTCCAAACTTCTCCTTTTGAATATCAATACTGCCATCAATTCCTCGTATTAAAGCACAGGCTTGATCCGAAAAGGAACAATGCATTAAGCCTTTCTCATTCAAATGGACATAGATTTCTTTTTTCCCAACATATAAAGGATTTTCACTTGCCCAAAAACAATGAACATAGCTTTCATGCTCTTCAAGGTACAAAGGCATTTTAAAATCATAGTCTTCAATACATAAATTGCGATGGGTTTCTGGTAGATCCTTCAATAAGTGATAGAAATCATCGATACACTCTCTTGAAAGGGAAGACTTTCTTCGAAACTCTTCTGTTTTTGCATATTTATATAAAAAGTCAAAAATCTTTAAGCTCTCTTCATCTAAGGCTTCTTTCTTTAGAAGCAAGGTTGTTTTCTTTCCAAAGTTCATTGTTTCTTCGGCTAAGAAGGTATTTACGAGCTCTTCCATATTTTTGACCACATACAAACGATCCGAACCAACCTTACATTGAAAGCTTGGAAAATCATAATAATCATAAAGAACATCAACATATAGCCTTAAAGGCTTTAAGCTTGGTTCAAACAAGCGCTCAAAGGTATCTTGAGAAATGGATTCCATTAAGTTCATTGCCTTCTCTGTCGATAAGGCAATCTGTTCTTGACGAAAACGTTCTTCTTCTGCTTCCTTTATTTTCTGAATGTAATCCTTATAATGAATGAAAATTGGAAGATTGCTTAAATCCATATTTAAATCATTGATGGCTTGAATGGCCGTAACTAAATGAGAACAGGTCTTCTTTTTCGTTGATTGACAAGAGCATTTATATTTTACGACCGTTCCATATTCATTGACGGTTAAAACTAAGGTGACAGGCTTTCTTTCTTTAAAGACGCATTCAAAACGATATAGATTATAATGTACACCTGGGACTAATTCGACATAAATCGACTCTAGTTCTGGTGTATCGTATTCATTTGTAATGTAACGGCAAAACCAATAATCATCTAATTCATTGGCAATGGAGCTTTCATCAATAATCATATCGTTTCCTTTCTTTTTAATACTTCTTTATACAATTCATTCTTTGATGCTTGATATTTATCGGCAACCTGCTTACAGGCTTGTTTGAGCTTCATTGTTTTGGCAAGCTCTAAGATTTCTTGACAGGCTAAATCTACATCATAGCTCTCTTCTTCTTGAAAGCCTTCTACCACAACCACCATTTCACCTTTTAATGAAGAAGCAAGCTCTTTGATTTCAGAAATCGTACCACGTAAATATTCTTCATGGACCTTAGTTAATTCACGAGCTAAGGTCATTTTACGATTCCCAAAGACTTCTAAAAGATCCTCTAACATCGCTTCAATACGATGAGGGGCTTCATAAAAAATAAGGGTATATGGAAAAGAAGAAAGAGCTTCAAGTTCTTTTTTTCGTTTAGAGGATTTACTATCTAAAAAACCATAAAATAAATAGTGATAACAGCTTAAACCACTGGCTACCAAAGCATTTAAAGCGGCATTGGCTCCTGATACAGAAATAACTGGAATATTATTTTGAATCAGCTCTTCTACTAAACGTTGCCCTGGATCACTGACCAAAGGGTAGCCTGCATCACTAACAATCGCAATTGAGTCTCCTTGTTCAATTAAAGAAAGAATATAAGGTATAGCTTTTTCTTGATTGTGTTCATGTGATGAAATTAAATGCGTATGAATATCATAATGCTTCAATAGCTTCCCGGTATTTCGTGTATCTTCAGCAGCGACATGATCGACCTGACGCAATATGTCTAAAGAACGACTTGTCATCTCATTTAAATTACCAATAGGGGTTGGCACCAAATAGACCTTTGCCTGTTCTTTTTCAAAGCTTTTTTGTCTAATCATCACTAAAATCCTTATCTGGCCATAAATCTTCAAATGGCACAAAGAGAACCTCTTCGCGATTTTCAATTTTAGCCACCTTTTGAAGTACATTCATACTGGATACTTTGTAAGAGTTGCCTTGATATTGAATTCTTGAATTCAATTTTGGAAGACCTTCTCTTAAGCGTGTATATTCATCATTTTCAAAGCGAAGACAGCACATTAGCTTTCCACATTGACCACTTAATTTAGAAATATTTAAAGCCAACAATTGGTTCTTTGCCATATTGATAGAAATCGTTTGAAAATCATTTAAAAAGCGTGAACAGCAGGTTTCCATCCCACAATTTCCTAAGCCACCAATCATTTTGGCTTTATTACGTGGTCCAACCTGACGCAATTCGATTCGACAATGAAGCTGATAAGCCAAATCCTTTAATAATTGACGGAAATCGACACGTTGCTCTGAAACATAAGTAAAAATGACCTTGGCACAATCTAGAGTATATTCACTGTTAATTAAATGCATATCTAGATTTAAATCTTCAATGCATTTACGACAAATTCGCATGGCTTCTTCCGCTTTTTTCTCATTTTCTTGTTTCTGGATTTCATCGTACTTAGTCGCAAGACGAATAACAGGTTTGCATTCCCCTTTTACTTTCTTGGTATCAAAAGGAATACTTGCCTCACAAACCGTTCCGAGCTCTTTTCCACGAACCGTTTCAACAACCACCTTTTGTCCAACATGATATTGTGTATTAGCACCAAAGCTATATTGTTTGGTTGAATTTTCAAATTGAATAAAAACTAAATAATCAAAATGTTTTCGATAGCTTTTTTCTTCTTTTTCTTTTTTCACTTCACCACTACCTTTCGTATTTGTGTATAAAATTGATCTAAAAATAAAGCTAAATCTAAGGGTGCACGTAATTTATCAAAAGCTTCCACAATAATGAATTGAAGATCAACCTCTTTTTCAAAGGAAAGCGCACTTTTATGATTTTTCACCATATAGTTTAACCATTCCAACCATAGACGAATCCATTCTTTATCCATTAATGGACCTTTTGGAATAAAAACATTTGTTTGTAGACGATAGATTTCATCATAGGAATCCCAATTCTTTATATAATCAAAAGCTGCTTGTTTGATGATTGGAAAGCTCTCTTTTTCAACAAGACTTTTCGCTTGATCAAAATCATAACCACTTTCAACCAGCATTTTGGCATTATCCTCTTCGGTAAAGCTTTCAAAGCGTTGAATTTGACGGCTTTTATTCATTTGTGAAAAATGAATCGATTGACAACGCGATTGAATCGTTGGTAGGATTCGATTTTTATCGTCCGCAATCAATATACCATAAATTCCAGGCTGCGGTTCCTCTAGAAATTTTAATAAGCTATTGGATGCTTCAACCGTAGCTTGATCATAATCCTCTAAAATATAGACACGTTTATTCGCATCCTCCATGGAAGTTGATTCAAAAAACCGTTGTAAGGCTAAAATGTCTTGTTTTTTGATGCGTTCTTCCTTTTCCTCTTTTTTCTTTTTCGATGAAAAGGTCGTATCCACCTTTTTTATATAACCAACATGGTGCTTCCAGAAAAAATCTAAGGATTCTTCCTTTGCGACGCGCTTGCATTGATCACATTGTTCGCAACAAAAGCCATCCTCATCCGGATTTGGACAAAGAATGCTTTGAGCCAACAATAAAGCCGCTTCTAGCTTCGGTGTCCCTTTTTGTCCAGAAAACAAATAGGCATGTGCCAATTGATTGCGTTTCAGCGCATTTGATAGAATGCGATAGACAACGGGTTGGTCTTTTTTTAATTCTTCCTTATTCATATTGTTTTACAACTTTCAATACTTCTTCTAATGCGGCATTGACTACTGTATCAATATCCTTTTCGGCATCAATGACAGAAATGCGCTCTGGATATTTTTCACAAAGCATTTGATAGCCTTCACGTACCTTTTGATGAAAGGTGCTCTTCTCTAAATCTAAGCGATTTTTATCACCACGAAGATCCATTCTTTCCTGTCCTGTTTTTACCGATACCGATAAAAAGATTGTTTTTTCTGGCATGTGTCCATCAATCGCGAAATCATTAATGGACCATACAGAATCCACACCAATTTCTCTAGCAACCCCTTGATACGCTAGACTTGAATCAATAAAGCGATCACACAAAACAATTTTTCCTTCTTGAAGCGCAGGTAAAATCACTTCCACTAAATGCTGACGCCGACTTGCCGCATAGAGCAAGGCTTCACAGCGTGCATCCATTTCTTTGTTCTTTGTATCTAATAAAATATTTCGAATGGCTTCGGCAATCCGTGATCCACCGGGTTCACGACTATATAAAACGGCATATCCTTTTTCCACCAATGCCTTTTCAACCGCTCTACAAACGGTTGTTTTGCCAGCCCCATCATTTCCTTCAAATGTAATAAATAGTCCTTTTTTCATACAGACCTCCATTCGTTTTATTATACCATGCACAAATAAAAAAGCCACTAGGAGGGGTGATCTCTCTAGTGGTTTTTTGGTGTAAGTTAATTGCATTTTTTAAGGATATGAACTAATGACTCACCCTTGTTCAATCGAGCTACAAATGTGTTTCGACAACAATCATAGCGATAAAATACTTTTTGAAATTTTCTTTCGTTTCCATAGACTTTCCAATAACCGATTAATTTGCATTTCTTTTGAGGTGTGATAAATGCTTGAACGTCTTGTAGTGGATAACCTAGAAAAATTCCAATTTCATGAGGAAATTCTGCTTGTTCTGAAAGCCTGTCCTTTAAATGAGTTAAAGCTTCGTCTATGTCAAATACATGATATCCAAAATCAGAGAGGAATATCTGAATGGAAGGTTCTGATAAAATGTATTTTAGTTTCTGGGCATTGTAAACATAAACTAGTGAGCTTTTTTCTTCTTCTTGCAAGACACATATGTGATACCCAAAAGGAGAACATTGATTATCGAAGTAACACATACATTCCTCGCTATTCGGGATGTCTTTCCGATAAACTCGGAAAAGACTTCCCGTCTTCATTCGTGCAAGGGTACAAGCTCCATATTCAATTAATTGTTTTTGAAATATTTCGCCATGAATCGGCATAAGACTAAATATTTAACGCAGCTTGAATAGCAGCAACATCTTCGTCAGATCCATCATTTTCTACTTTGTATAAACAAGGTACATCATAATCTTCTGCGATTTTATCACCAGCTAAACAGTATGCTTCTCCATAATCTTGTGATCCAGAGCAAACAACTCCACGAATATTCATAGAATTAGCCATCAAGAAAGTATCCACTTCCATTGGAACATCTCCGAAACCATCAGTATAAGTGAATAGAATAAATTCATCATCTACTGTTTCGTTTCCATCATCGATGCGTACTGCATCAAGACCTAATTTTCCAATTAAACTTTCAACATTTCCTGTTCTAGACGCATAAACATATTTCATACGAATTCCTCCTAGTTAGTATTAACTAACTGTCTATAAGTTAACATACACTAACTCTAATGTCAACAGAATTTAAAAGGATTTTTAACGAATTGCCCAATTCAATCTTAATCATTAAAAAAACTGAAAATTTCAGAAATGAACAGTTTCTGCTTTTTTTGAACTTTTTAAAGTATACTTATTGATTTTCCAGACTGTTCTGTAAGTATACTTTGTAAACAGTCGGGAAATTATTAAAATATACTTTATAAAAATAGTTTTCACTACATCCTATCTGAAATTTTTGCGGAATCCGCATTTTTTTCAGCTACAGTTTTAAATTTCAAAAAAAAGCACTTGTAAGTACACAAATGCTTCTATTTATTAAGATATATAGTTTTCATCCAACAAAAAATCTTCCACTCCTATATA
>CAVKAP010000016.1:0-10239 GCA_963654445.1 Segatella copri | reverse complement strand
AAGTATAATAGTCATAAAGAACTTGAGGATTACGATCCTAAGCCGGAGGTCTATATGGCTGATACTTTAAAAGTTAACAAAGAAAAGAAAATTGAAATCATTAAATACTGTATAGATCATAATCATGATTATAAGGGTACAGCTGAATTTTATGGTGGAAATTATGCTCAGATATATAGCTGGGTCAAAAAATATGAATCCAAGGGAGAAGATGCCCTCGAAGATAGACGTGGTAAACGTAAGAACGAGGAACAATTAACGGATTTGGAAAGAGCACAACGCAGAATAGCAGAGCTTGAAAGAATTAACAGACGACAAGAAATGGAGCTTGAACTGTTAAAAAAAGACGGAGCCTTCGAAAAGACACATTTAGCGAATCTTCCGAAGGCTAAGAGAATCTATCTTATAAGAAAACAAAAGATAAAAGATTATTCGCTAATACAATCATTACACGAGAATCGCAACTGGCCAATCCAAGAAATGTGCTTGATTATGGGAATCAGCAGAAGCTCTTATTATAAGTGGTTGAACGCATCGCCTTCTCAAAAACAAATGGACAAACAACGTGAGGATGAAAGAATTATATCTAGAATCAAGGAGATATCTAATTCCAACAATTCGCTGTTTGGAACTATGACCATGTATTACACTCTAAAAAATGAAGGATATGGATGTGGTCATAACAGAGTCTATCGATTAATGTGCATCAACGATATCAAATCATCTTATAGACGCAAATCAAGATATAACTATATCCAATCCAATGCGGAGCATACTGCAGAGAACATCCTTAACAGGGATTTCAATACGACAGGGCCAAATCAAAAATGGTGTACGGACGTTACAGAAATCAAGGTACCAACAACAGGTGAAAAATTGTTTATATCACCGATGATAGATCTATACGATAGATTTCCGGTAGCTTTAGAAGTGTCTGATAGAAATGACGCATTATTAGCTGATCAGACATTAGAAAATGCACATAAGGCATATCCTGAAGCAAAACCATTGGTTCATTCAGATAGAGGATTTGCCTATACAAGACGGGTATATAAATTCAAGTTAAGTGAGTATGGCATGTCTCAATCCATGTCACGTGTCTCGAAATGCATTGATAATGGAGTGTGTGAAGGGTTCCAAGGACAATTTAAAGATATATTGTTTATCTTATATCCAAATATCACTTCAAAAGATGAAATGAGACAAGCAATCAAGGAAATCGAAGCCCATCCTTCTGATTATGATGTTATTTTTATGGATATCATGATGCCGGTTATGGATGGCTTGGAAGCAACTAGAGTCATTCGAAAGGAATTAAAGAACAAGATTCCAATTATTGCGATGAGTGCCAATGCCTTTATTGATGATATTCAAAGAAGCCTTGAAGCCGGTATGAATGCGCATTTAGTTAAACCGCTCAAGGAAAAGGAAATTATTCAATCTCTTTTGAAAAATTTAAAAAAAGAAAAGGACTAGTTCCGATTTTTACAATTTTTAATTCGAAACAAGAATACAATAGTGTCTATACAAAAAAGACAAGGGTGTCAAACAGATAAATCTGTTTTGGCACCTTTTTTTAGAAGGGAGCATGATATATGTCAGAAAGAATAAAGGAGCATCCAATCCTTGGAATCCAAGAAAAAGGACATCCTGTGAAATTTACCTTTGATGGGAAAGAAATCGAAGGAATGGAAGGCGAACCCATTGCCGTTGCTTTAAAAGCAGCTGGTGTCATGGTTCATCGTTATACCAAAAAAGAACATAAGCCACGGGGAATATTTTGTGCAATTGGACGATGTACCGACTGTGTCATGGTCGTCGATGGGATTCCCAACATACGTACTTGTATTACACCATTAAAACAAGGCATGGATGTAAGAACGCAATATGGGGTTAGTGATAAACCTTTTGAGAAGCAATAGGAGGATGACGAAATGAAAAGATATGATTTGATCATTGTAGGTGCGGGTCCTTCTGGATTGTCTGCTGCAATCGAAGCTGCAAAAAAAGGATTAAAGGTCGTTGTTTTTGATGAAAATGAAAAGCCTGGTGGACAGCTCTTTAAACAAATTCATAAGTTCTTTGGATCAAAAGAGCATCGCGCAAAAATCAGAGGCTTTGTGATTGGCCAACAGCTTTTAGATGAAGCCGACCAGCTTGGTGTAGAGGTTGAATTAAACGCAACCGTTATTGGCTTGTATCAGGATAAAGAAATTGTGGTAAGACAAAAAGAAGAAATCAAACACTTTAAAGCCAACGCCATTATTATTGCCACAGGTGCTGCTGAAAATATGGTGACCTTTCCAGGCTGGACCTTACCCGGTGTAATTGGTGCAGGTGCTGCCCAAACCATGATGAATTTACATGGTATTTTACCAGGGAAAAAGGTATTGATGTTAGGCTCTGGAAATGTTGGTTTGGTTGTTTCCTTTCAATTGATGCAATGTGGATGTGAAGTCGTAGCCTTGGTCGATGCAGCCCCACGGATTGGTGGATATGGCGTACATGCCGCCAAGGTTGCAAGAACCGGTGTTCCTTTCTATTTATCCCATACCATTGTAAAAGCCGAAGGTGAGGAATGTGTAAAGGGTGTGACCATTGCCCAGGTTGATTCTAATTTTCAATTTATTCCAGGATCGGAAAAACATTTTGAAGTTGATACGATTTGTTTAGCTGTTGGTCTTTCACCGATGTCACAGCTTTTAAAAATGGCTGGATGTCAAATGGAAGACAATCCAAAAAGAGGAGGTCAAGTTCCAATCTGTGATGAATATGGAAGAACCTCTTTGCCAGGTGTCTTTGTTGCCGGCGATGTATCCGGCATTGAAGAAGCATCCTCTGCGATGATTGAAGGACGGATGGCCGGCGTTGCTGCTAGTGAATATTTAGGCTATATGGAAAAAGAAGAAATGGATGAAGAATTAACTTCACTCGATCAAGCGTTGGATGGCTTACGACAAGGTATGTTTGCTCCTAAAAACAAAGGAAAAGTCATTGAAAAAACCGAAGAAGGAATTCCCATTTCTACTAACCTTTTAAAGCATGGCTTTGTCGCAGATGATGAAATCGAACGCTATCCTGGCATTACACATCGAGTGGGTGTCCATCCCGTTATGGAATGTACCCAAAATATTCCATGTAACCCATGTCAGGATGCATGTCCAAAGGGATGCATATCCATTGGTTCAAATATTACCTCTTTACCAATTGTTGTGGAAGACAGCCAATGCATCAATTGTGGTATGTGTGTGGCAAGCTGTTCAGGACAGGCTATTTTCTTAGTTGATGAAGATTGTGGTGATGGAAGTGCAACAGTAACCATCCCTTATGAATTTTATCCACTTCCAACCAAGGGAACAAAAGGAATTGCCCTTGGAAGGGATGGGAAAGAGGTCTGTGAAGCCGAAATCGTTTTGGTAAAATCCAGCAAAGCCTATGATAAAACGCATCTATTAACGATGCGTGTTCCAAAGGAATATGCCATGAAGGCAAGATTCTTTAAAGAGGGGAGGAAAGAAGCATGAATGCGGTAAATGATCGTTCAAGAGATATTGGTCCATTTATCCCTGGTCCAGATGATGACATGCTGATTTGTCGATGTGAAGAAATCACCAAAGGTGAAATTCGCAAAGCCGTCCATGATGGATTGTGGACAATAACTGAAATTCGTCGATATCTTCGAACAGGCATGGGATTGTGTCAAGGGCAAACCTGTTCAAAGCTTGTAAAATCCATTGTTGCTCGCGAATTAGGTATATCGCCTGCTGAATTGGAGCCAGCTACTTCTAGAGTTCCTATGCGACCGATTGAAATGAAAATATTTGCCAATGAAGCCAAGGAGGATCCAGACTATGAATAAATCATGTGAAGTAATCGTAATCGGTGGTGGAATCATTGGGTGTGCAATCAGCTATTATCTTGCCAAACAAAATGTGGATGTGATTTGTCTAGAAGCCAGTGACCATTTTGGAAATGGAGGATCCAGTCGAAATGGTGGCGGTGTTAGACAATCAGGAAGGGATCCAAGAGAGTTGCCTTTAGTGATGTATGGGATTAAAAATCTATGGCCAACTTTATCCGAAGAGTTGGGCGTTGATTGTGAATATCATCAGGATGGAAACCTTCGTCTAGGAAAAACTGAAAAGCATCGACAAATCCTAACTGGCTTGACAGAGCGTGCAGTGAAAGTAGGACTTGATGTTAAAATGATTGATGGTGATCAGGTTCGTCAAATCAATCCCTATTTATCGGATGAAGTTACCTGTGCAAGCTGGTGTCCAACCGATGGACATGCCAATCCTCTTACAACAACGCTTGGCTATTATATGGCGGCAAGAAAGCTCGGTGTTCATTTTATTTCCGGTGAAAAAGTAAAAGAGCTTCAAATTGTAAAAGGACGACTACGAAAGGTTCTTTGTGAATCGGGGGATCGTTTTGAAGCTGATACGATTGTTCTTGCAGCCGGTTATGAATCCAGAGAAATTGCTGGAACGATTGGAATTGATATTCCTATGCAAAAGGCAATGCTTGAAGCTTTAGTTACCGAGGCCCAACCACACATGTTTGATCAAATGCTTGGAACAGCTGAAGCAGATTTCTATGGGCATCAAACCAAGCATGGCTCCTTTGTATTTGGAGGATCAAGTGGACTTGAAGGATACACCAAGGATAATGGAACACCGATTTGTTATTCCAAGACAGCACCTTGTATATGTCGAGGAATCATAAAGTATTTTCCTGATTTAGAAAATGCCAAGATTGTTCGAACCTGGGCCGGATGGATGGATCGATGTGTAGATGGCGTACCTGTTTTAGGAAAGGTTGGTGAAGTTCCTGGACTAGTTCTTGCTTGTGGTTTTTCTGGTCATGGCTTTGGGATTGCCCCAGCAGCAGCACAGCAGCTTGCTCAACTGATCACCACAAATCAAAGCACGATTGATCTTCATGAATTGCGCTACGACCGGTTTAAAGCTAAAATATAGGCAAATTCAACAAGGAGAGATGCGGCGTGATTTGGAAAAAAGATAAATTGAAGCCAACACAACCATACTTTGTCTTCGATACGATGGATTTCTATCAAGAAGTCTTTCTTCAACAAGGGATATCGCATTTCTACAATTATCAAATTTTAGAAGATACCCCCTTGCGAATCGTACCCGATGCATGTATTGATTTACTTTTCGAATATGATGGCATACATACCCAAGGCTATGTATGTGGAACCAGTCTTGAATATACCTGTCGAGAACGAAAAGGAATCAAGGAAGTGTTTGGCATACGTTTCATGCCAGGAACACAACCTCAATTTATAGCTTGTTCGATGAAAGAGCTATTGGGAAATCGAATTCCCATTGAATCGGTTCTTGTTGGAGATCAAAGTTGGTTGAAAAAAATGGAAAATGAAGATTTTTACCAGAAAATACGCACCTTTCTTGAAGTTTACGCAAAAACAGAAAGACAAAAGAAGAAGCCATTCGGAAAAGAAGAATTGATACAAACAATTAAACAATTGGTTTATGACACGGATGGAAAGATAAAAGTAAGTGAAATCGGAGAAAAAACCGGCTATTCGGATCGATATATCGATAAGGTCTTTATTGATCAGATGGGCTTTTCTCCAAAGACATTTTGTAAGATTATTCAATTTCAAAGAGCTTTAGAGCTTATGAATTATGGTACACCCGAAAAATTTGCGGATGTAGCCATTGAATTAGGCTATTATGATCAAGCCCAATTCATTCGTGATTTTTCACGATATGCAGGTCTCTCTCCAAGAAAATATTTAAAGCTGGTAGAGAAGCTACAATATAAAAATCGAATTAAAGAAATGAAAAGAAATAGATAGACAAAGGCGGCTAACAGAAAATGTTGGGCGCTTTTCGCTTTATAAGGAGGACAAAAAAATGAGCTTTTCACAAATTCAAGTTATTACATCAATGAATCGAGTACAAAATTTAAAGGTTGCTTTAAGCCAGCTCGGTGTGAGTGGAATGACCGTTGTTCAAGCCATTGGATGTGGTAGTCAAAAGGGAACCTTAGAATATGAGCCTGAAGAAAATAAAATCATGGAGCTTTTGCCAAAACAGATGATTTTAATTGTCGTCAAGGATGAGATGATTGATCAGGTTGTCGAAACCGTTAAAAAGGAATTGTATACCGGACACATTGGAGATGGAAAGATCTTTATTGTTCCACTTACAAATATCATTCGAGTACGTACAGGTGAAGAAGGAGAGATTGCTCTATAGGAGGTAGTCATATGGATGAAAAAAAGTTAGGTTTACCAAGTGTTGTTTCAACCGGTGTTGGATTGATTGTTGCGACAAGCTGTTTGATGTCTTTAGGACAAGGAGCGGGCGCACTTGGTACAGGATTTATTATTGCGATGGCAATGGCCTGTTTTATCAATATTTGTACGGCCCTTTCCATGGCTGAATTAAATGCATTGATGCCAAATCTTACCGGTGGGCTGGCGCAATATACGCTTGCTGGTATGGGACCCTTTGTTACATTAGTCACAATGGTAGGAGGATACATTGTGTGCCAATCCATTGCCGGTTCGGTTGAATGTGCCATGTTTGGAAATGCCATTAATACGGTATTTAATACCGGCATTCCATCTAGTGTATTTTGTATTTTATTGTTGATTGTTTTGATTGTCGCAAATTTACTTGGAATCGATATGTTTGCGAAAATACAAAACGTTGTCGTCTTTGGATTGATTTTCTCACTGGTTGCGATGGGGCTAATTGGAATTTTTGGTCTAGGATCTGGTAAGGAAGTAAGTCAATCAATGAATCTAGCCCATTCGTTCTCAGATACGTTTTCTTTATTAGGATTGGCATTTTTCTTATTTATTGGAAGTGAATTTGTCATTCCTATTTCAAAGAACGTCAGGAATGAACGTAAGAATATTCCCCTTGGAATGGTATTGAGCCTATTGATTATTTTCGTTATGCAGACCTTAGTCGTCATTGGAATGGGTAAATATTGTTCATGGGATGAATTAGCTGCAAGCTCCTCTCCACATATTTTATATGGTTCTTCTTTATTGGGCTATCTTGGTTCAATCTGGATGATTCTTGTTTCTGTATTTGCAGTCATCAGTACTGTCAATTCGGCTATTAGCTTCTTATCTTATATGTGTGCAGGGATGGCCAAGCTTAGCTTAATGCCAGAATTCTTCTTAAAGAAGAATAAAAAGGGTGCTTATTATGTCGGCATCTTAATGATTGGAATCATTATGATTGTTGTCAATGCGACCGGTCTGTCAACCAGTGATTCGTTATCCTTTATGATTACGCTTGCGATTGTATTCTGGATGGTATCCTATGTCATTCAAAATATGAATGTTTTAATTTTTAGAAAACGACTACCGAAGGCACCACGTACTTTTAAGGTTCCTTTCGGCCCTATCATTCCAATTATTGGAGTCATTGGAAATATCTTTATGATTTTAAATATTGATGGTGATCCGAGTGTTCGGGCACAAATCTTTATGATTGATGGAGCAATCTTTATCGTCTTGGCCATTTATTCCATTTTATGGTGCAAGTTCAAATTGAAAAGAGCAATGTTTAAGTCCATTCCAATCCATGAGGTAATGGCAATGGAAAATGATTTATATCTTGAAGCGCATAAGAAAAGATTAGGAGGAATGAAAAATGAATTATCCAAAGGTTGATATTTTATATTTAAGTGAAGATGACATGATTGCAGCTGGAGTCAAGGATATGAAAGGCTGCGTAGAAGCAATGGAAGAGATGTTTAAGCTGATGAAGATTGGAGACTATCGTATGGGAGGTGCCAATGGAAACTCCCATGGTAGTATGGTTATGTTTCCTGAAAAATCACCATTTCCGGAAATGCCAGTCGATGGACCCGATCGTCGTTTTATGGCCATGCCTGCTTATCTTGGTGGTAAATTTGATATGGCCGGTGTGAAATGGTATGGTTCCAATGTTGAAAATAAAGCAAAGGGCTTACCAAGATCCATTCTAATGTTGATTTTAAATGATAAGGATACTGGAGCACCATTAGCCTTTATGTCAGCCAATATTTTATCCGCATATCGTACCGGAGCAGTACCAGGGGTTGGATTTAAATGCTTTGCCAGAGAGGATGCCGATACCATGGGCATTGTGGGACCAGGTGTCATGAGCAAAACCGCCCTTGCTGCAGCAATTGCAGTCAGACCAAGTATTAAAACCGTGAAAGTAAAGGGAAGAGGAAAGGCTTCACTGGAAAAATTTGTGAATGCGGCAAAAGAAGACTATCCTGAGTTGAATATTTATGCGGTCGATACGATTGAAGAAGCCGTACGTGATGCAGATATCGTTTCAGTTTCTACTTCATCACCAACTGGTGATCCTTCTTTGTATCCATATATTGCCGAAGAGTGGATCAAGCCAGGGGCTATCATTGAATCAACGGCAGCTCTTCGTTTTGATGATGACTTTATTATCAATCGAGCTCGAACGGTAACCGATAATATTAAGTTATATGAAGCTTGGGAAGAAGAGATGAAGCCAAATGCTTATAATACCGTTCCAATTCCAGCAGTTCATGTTGAGGACTTGATTGCCGAAGGAAAGATGACATCCGATCAAATTGATGATTTAGGTGATGTTTTACTTGGTAAGGTTCCAGTACATCGTAAAAAGGATGAAATCGTTATTTATTCCGTTGGAGGTATGCCAACCGAAGATGTTGCATGGGGATGTATGGTTTATCGAACTGCCTTAGAAAAAGGAATTGGTACCAAATTAAATCTTTGGGATCAACCAAAAATGATGGTTTAATTGAGGTGATGTTGTTAAGGAATCAAATCCAAGAATAGATATGCTCGTCAACTTCTCATGATTTTTATACATCTATGAATAACGAATGAGTAAAAGAGCTCAGATAAGCTTTAAATTAGGCTTATTTGGGCTTTTTTATTGAGGTTCTACAAAAAAAAGAGATTGACTTAAAGTTAACTTCAGGGAATATGCTTTGGCAGTAAGGAGGTATAGAGTATGAAAAAAATGTTGATTGCATATTATTCATGGTCTAATGGAAATACAGAAAAAATAGCAAAAATGCTTCAAAAAGAAATTGGTGGAGATCTTGTTAAAATTGATACAAAGCGTCCCTATCAAGGAAGCTATGATGAAGTGGTCAAACAGGGAGAAAGGGAAGTCCAACAAGGCTTTGAACCTGAAATTCAATCAAAGAATCTTAATGTTTCCGAATATGATGTGATTGCGATCGGAACACCTACATGGTGGTATACCATGGCTCCTGCTATTCGAACATTTTTACATAATCAGAGCTTTGTAGGGAAAACAATCATTCCATTTATGACCAATGGTGGATGGCCAGGACATGTGATTCAAGATATGAAGGATGCCTGCAAAGGTGCAAATGTAGCTTGTGAGATGGAAATTCAATTTGATTCACAAGGAGGAAGTAATTTAGAAACACCAATGGAACAAATTACACAATGGATTCAAACTGTGAAGCAGATGCTGAATTCTTAAGATAAGGAGGAAATAAAATGACAAAATTGGTCGTATTCTATTCAAGAGCCGATGAAAATTATTTTGGTGGATCATTAAATACTATTCGTATAGGAAATACAGAAAAGGTTGCACATATCATCGAAGGATTATCTGGAGCAAAATCATTCAAAATAGAACAAAAGATTCCTTATTCTAAAGACTATAATACATGTATTGCACAGGCTAAAAAAGATAAGCAAGCAAACGAAAGACCAGAATTGCTTCATCTTCCAGAAGATTTAAATGCCTATGATGAAATTTTTCTAGGATATCCAAATTATTGGGGTACGATGCCAATGGCAGTTTACACCTTTTTGGAAAGCTATGACTTTAGTGGTAAAGTGATTCATCCTTTCTGTACACATGAAGGAAGTGGTTTATGTCATACCGAAGAAGATATTCTAAAGAGTGCTAAAGGTGCAATTGTCACAAAAGGACTTGCGATAAAGGGAAGTACTGTTGATTCTTCGAAGAATCGTATTGAAAAATGGATTCGGGAGGCATGTTAAATGGAATGTATAGAAAAACGAGTAGATATGCGTATTTCTGATCCAGAGTCTTCAAAAGTAGCCATGCGAGTAAGTCAACTTCTATTTAAAATTAATCATACCCTCCCTTTTACTGATGAATATAATGAACTTTTAAAAGAATTATTTGGTAAAAATCTAGGAAAGGATAGTTTTGTACTAGCACCAAT
>CAVKAP010000015.1:0-9825 GCA_963654445.1 Segatella copri | reverse complement strand
ATCAATATGCTTACTTCCATCCTTATGTTCAAAAGCAGCTAAATCTGGATTCTCACGTTTTTCCTTCGTATAGTTTTCATAGGAAGGCTTTTTATGGGTTTGATTCTTCCAAATTTCATCGGCAACCGGTGCCCAGGCCTTGGCGTAGGCTTGTGTTTTTGAACAAAGATGTTCTACTTCCTCTGGTGACTCTTCATTGGTTTGATGAGCGCCTGTTTTATGAACCATTTCTACCAATAAATCCGGATTTTCTAGCATTGGACATGGTCTTAAATGATTTCGATTAAATGGTTGTCCTTCATGATAAGCCATGAATAAAGGCGATTGTAACATTTCAAGAATGGAATGATCCTTGATATTACAATTTGAGAAGTGGATAAATACACAAGGCTCTGCATCGCCATTGGAATTAATATGAAAGTAATTTCTTCCTCCGGCAATACATCCACCGACAAATTCTCCATCATTTTGGAAATCCATAGGGAAGAATTCAATTTCACTTTCTTCGGTTCGGATTTCACGAATGCGTTTTATCATATATTTTCTTTGTTCTAAGGTTGGCATCAATTCTGGTACCGCATTGTTTCCAATTGGCATTAAATGGAAATAGAAACCATAGTGTGCTCCTTTTTCACATAACAATTTAAAGAAATCGTCCGAAGTAACGGCTTCTACATTGGTCTTTGTATAACAAATTGATGTACCGAAGACAATTCCATATTTCTTTAATAGATCCATTGCCTTCATAACGGCATCATAATGTCCTTCACCACGACGCATATCATTGGTATCTGGGGTTCCTTCAATCGATAACATGAAGGATAGATTTCCTAATTTTTGAATTTTTTGACAAAGCTCTTCATCAATCAAGGTTGAATTCGAATAAGCGACAAAGAAACAATCATTGTGTTTTTCACAAAGCTCTAAGACTTCTTTCTTTTTGACCATGGGTTCACCACCGGTCAACATATAAAGATGAGCCCCTAATTCTTTTCCTTGCGTAACGATTTTATCCATTTGTTCAAAGGTCAAAGAAGACTTACGTCCATAGGTTCCACTCCAGCATCCTACGCAATGCATATTACATGCCATGGTTGGATCAAAAAGAATTAACCATGGGATATTACAATTATATTTTTCACGGTTCTCACGAATCGTTTTTGTACCTCTAAAAAATGACTCATAGCCTAAATTCAACAACATCATTTTGGCATAATGTGGATCAGCATCATCAATAATATGATTGATCATTTTCATCCAACGATGATTTGGATCCGACACATAAGCGCGTACCTTTTCAATTTTATCTTTTCCTTCTGGAAAGAACTTCTCTGCTAAATCGACAATTTGTAGATAGATTTCTGTTCTTTCTTCATAGTTTTCCGCATGATTCAGTTTCTTCAATAAACGATCCGCTAATGCGGAAACAGCTGCCCTTTCTGCTTTATGTTTCGCATTTTCTAAAACTGCCATACTAATACCTCCCTTTTAGTTTCACATTATTTTAAGCCCAATTTTTAAGATTTTAAACATACAAATTGGCTAAAAAGTTCGTTTTTTTACCATTTTTAAAGAAAAACAGGTTGAATTTCAACCTGCTTATTTAAATGATTCGGCTTCCAAAATTCGATTACATCCCGTCAATGTACTTAAACGATGTGAAATCAGAACAAAGGTCTTATCCGTATATTCTTTTTCTAATGTATATAACAATTCCTTTTCATGTAGAGCATCTAAGGCACTCGATGGTTCGTCCATCAAACAAACATCAGCTCCTCTTAAAAAGATCCGAGCAATGCCAATTCGTTGTCTTTCCCCACCAGACAAACGACTTGCCATTTGTCCCATTTCGGTTTGATAGCCCTCTGGTAGAGTTTCAATAAAATCAGCAATTCCTGCTCTTTGAGCTGCTCTTTTTATTTCTTCCATGGATGCATCCGGTTTTGAAATCGAAATGTTTTTTTCAATGGTCGTATCAAACAAATAGGTTTCTTGTTCTAAAAAGGCAAAGCGCTGATGAAGCTCTTGAAAGGAAATTCGATCAATGGGAATTTGATTGATGTAAATATTTCCTTCACTCGGCTGATAAAAACGCAACAATAAACGAAGAATCGTTGACTTACCAGCACCCGATTCCCCTACAATTCCAATCTTGTCTCCTTTATGAATGACATAATTAAAATGATCCAAGACTTTTCTTGTCGTATTTGGATAGTTAAAGCTCACATCTCTAAATTCAATGGTTTCAATTTCTCCACATGAAATTGGATATTCTGACTCTACGGTTTCAGGGCTTGCATCTTCAATTTTGAAAAATCGCTCAGCAGCGGCATAGGTCTCTAGTAAGCTGGTTACCACAAAGGTCAAGCTAAAGGAAGACGATAAAGAAGCAGTTGCTGCAAAAGAAAGCGCAATGGTTCCAACTGGATGATTGGCTCCTTGTTTTGCTAAAATCCCTGCACAAGCTAAGATTAAAATCCTAGCTAGATAGACAAAGAAATCCGGAAAGGAGGCAATCGTTTGACGATGGAAGGTTAAACCAAAGGATGCTTGATTCACTCGATGGTTGGATTCCATCACCTCTTTTAATCTTTGTGCACTTGCCCCAAAGATCTGAAGATCACAAATACTATATACGCTTTCCAATATTTTAGATTTTAATACCCCTAATTCCTTTCGATAGCGCATACCTACCGAACGTCCTGCTTTCAGCGCAATCAATGGAAGAAGAATACTAATAATGATATAAATTGGAATCAATGTATACGCAAATAAAGGATTGACCCTCCAGGCAATCACAATGGTAGTAACAGGTAAAACAATCACAGTAACCATGGGTCCAATGGTATGAGCAAAGAAATATTCTAGCGTTTCAATATCGGATACCGCAATATTCATTAAGTCACCCGTTTCCTTTTTAATTAAAAAAGCTGGTGAAATACGATTAATGGAATCAAATAAATGAACCCGTATTTTTGCTAGAATGCCATAGGCACCTTGATGGGAATAAACCCCTTCTAAATAACGACAAATCGCAATCAACAAAGCACAGAAACAAGTACAGAAAATATAAATTGAAAGACCTTTACAATACCCTGCTGCACTCAATAACCATAAAGCACCAAAGCCCATTAATCCCATATGGGATAGAGCTCCAACGACACTGGATGCGGTTGAAATCAAAATATAGGCACGAATGGGTTTTGCCATCTTTAAAAGCCGTGCATTCATTTCTCTCATGGAATAAGTAAATTTATGCATAATCAACCTCCATTGCCTTTTGTTTTAAAACCAACTCTTTATATAAGCTATCTTCCTTCATCAAATCCTCATGTTTACCTGATTGAAGGATGCTTCCTTCCTTTAAAACATAGATGCAGTCAGCATTTTGTACGGAAGACATACGATGAGATATTAAAATCAGAGTTCGATTGCCAGCCATATTGGAAATGGTTTGCCAAATTTCCTTTTCACTTTCTGGATCTACACTGGATGTTGCTTCATCAAAAATCATATATTCAGCTTGGGATAATAAAGCACGTGCAATCCCAATTTTTTGTTTCTGTCCTCCAGATAAAGAAGAACCGGCATTTCCTACAGGCGTATCCATTCCTTTTTCAAGTGAATTCACAAATTTTAATAGACCCGCTTCTTCTAAGGCTTCCTTTAATTGCGTATCTGTTGCAGTAGGATTGGCCATCAATAGATTTTCTTTAATCGTACCTGAAAAAATGTGTACCTCTTGTGGAACCATCGCAATATGTTTTCGGATTTCTTCAGGTTTTAAGGAAAAGTAATCTCTTCCTTCTAAATAAATATGTCCATTGATTGGGTCCATAAAGCGCATTAATAAAGAAGCCGTGGTTGATTTTCCACAACCAGATAAACCAACAAAGGCAACCACAGATTTTTTTGGAATGGTTAAAGAAATCTCCTTTAAGCCACCCTTTCTTCCTTCATATTGAAAGGAAACCTGATCCATGGTAATTCCACCACAAGCTTTTTCATTGATTGGAATAGAAGGATCATAGGGACGACTCGTATCCACCTTAAAGATTTCTTCGACCTTTCCAGCTGCTGAAATGGCAGTCAAGGCACCATGAGATGCATTCATCAATTGTTTTTCACTAGAGAAAAAGCTATAGCCTAGCATCAATACAACCAAGGCTTGTGAGATATCCATCTGTCCATGCATCATTTCTAGACTGGCATGAATCAAGGAAACTAAAATTGATAGATAAATCAAAAGCTCTGTCACAAGAAAGGAAGTAAAGTTGATCTTCATAAAGCGATTAATATTGATATTTAGAGCATTGGCTTTTTTCGATAGAACCTTTGAATGCTCTTGATCTCGATCAAAGAGCTTTAAAGTCGTTAAACCTTTTAAGCTATCCATATAATAGGCTGTCATATCATCTAAAGAGGTCCAATAGCTCTTACGAATTTCTTCGATTCGACTTCGAAAACCATTGTGTAAGGGTAGTAAGATTAAAGAAACACAAAGTAAAAGAATGGCCACAAAAAGCGATATATCCTTTAAATTAAAAAACAAATAAATAGGTGCAATCACAGAAAAAATTAAACTTGGTAAGTAATTGCTCATATAGCTTTGCATCTGCTCTACCGCATCTACAGAGGAAGTAATGGCCGAAACAGGTCCAATCTTTTCAATTCCTCCAACATCAAGCTCCATCACCTTCGAAAAGATTTGTTCACGCATTTTCTCACGTGCTAAAGCTGCTGTTTTATATTCCAACATCCCTTTGATTAATTGCATCACAAAAGTAAATACGGCAATCACAAAGACCCAAGTGATCGCATGGCCAACTTCTGATAGAATCAATTCTGGTTCAAACATATGGCCTAAAAATTCCGCAATGGTTTTGGCAATGGCTGTTGATCCAACTAAAGTAAGAAAATTGGCACATACAATGGCTAAAATCCAAGGCCATAATCCCTTTGTGAATTTCAACAAGGTTTTATTAATAAGAAGCATATTCTTCTCCCTTCTTTTTATTCGCAAATGTTATTATAGTTAGACTAAACTAAAGCGTCAATTTTCATCCATTTAAAAAGCCAGATAAGAGAGCTTATCTGACTTCTAAATTATAATTTTCCTTCTTGATCCATTTGTTGAAAGGCAAACATCGCCATTTTATAGCTTGTTTTCCCCATACCTGAAACCTGTCCTAAACATTCACTGGCCGTAACAGAGGTATGTCGAAAATCATCTCTTCCTTGAATATTGGACATATGAACCTCAATAGCAGGAACTAAGGTATGTACAGATTCTAAGGCATCCATTAAAGCATAGCTATAATGGGTATAAGCTCCTGGATTTAAGACCATCGGAATCTTTTTCCCTGTTTTTTCTGCTTCATAATATAAGCTTTGAAAATAATCAATCAATGCCCCTTCTCCATTGTTTTGATAAGCTTCAACTTCAAAGCCTAAGGAAGCACCATATTCCTTTAATTCATCAATCAAATCCGCATACAATTGATTTCCATATTGCCCTTTATTTCGAATGCCATAAAAATTATTATTTGGCCCATTCACAATCACTAACTTTCTCATTACTTTCTCCTAATCTTGCCAAGGCTTTTGTTCGAGTATGGTTTGAAGTGCCTTCGCATCGCCTCTTTTTAATTCAAGAACCATACCATTTGGCAATTGAAGCCAATTTTCTCCCATTTCTAAGGTTTGACAACCCCATTCCTTACATTTTTCTAAGGTCTTTTCATAATCACTGGTCATCAATGAAAAATGATCACATCGTCCTTCCTGATTAATGAAAGAAGGATCTTCATTGAGCTGAATCCCTGCATGTAACCATATTTTACGATTGGGTTTTTCACCCATTTCTAAACGAATGGGCATACCAAATACCTCTCGAAAGAATCGAATGCACCAATCCAAATCATTGACCTTAAAGGCCATATGTTCTAAGTAAGCAGCCATCTTATTTTCCTTCTTTTAATGAGGGCTCATATTCTAAAATGAATTTTTCAATTCCCTTTACACAAGCCACTAAGGTTTGGTTGACTGGCGTTTTAATTCCATACTTCTTGCCATATTCCACAACCGATCCATTGATAAAATCAATTTCCGTTGGACGTTTAAACTCTAAGGATTGTTGGATTGAAGTCTTAAAGGTTGGAGGTAAGCCTTCACTTGCGGCATACCAAGGATATTCTGGATCTTCACTTTTTAATCGAACACCAGCCGCCTTAGCCACATCAATGCCTTCTTGAATAGCCATGACAGCGACATCCTTTAGGTATTCTTCTTCATATAAAGGACCATACGGTAAATGGGTAATACCACATAAGGCACCTGCTGCCACATTGATTAATAATTTATCCCAGATTAAGCCTTGAATATTATCACTGACTTCACAAAGCATACCGGCTTCATTAAAGACCTTAGCAACCGCTTGAATACGAGAGGTAATTTCACCATTTAATTCACCAATGTAGGTCCATTTTCCTTCCGTTCGACCAGCTACATAACCGGCTTCAATCAATCGTCCTCCACAATAGGTCTTTCCACTGATGACATTTTCTTTTCCAATGACATCGGCAATGGTTTCTTCATTTCCTAAACCATTTTGAAGTGACATCACTAAGGTCTTTTCACCAAGAACACCGGTTTCCTTTAATTGTTGGATGGCTGTTTTGGTGGCAAAGGATTTAACAAGAACAATTACTAAATCAACTACACCAATGCCTTCTCCAGTTGTTTGGGCTTGAACTGGAACAAACCAATCCTTTGTTTCATCGGTCATCTTTAAGCCTTGACGATTGATTAAATCCACATGATCCTTCCATTGATCTACAAAGATCACTTCATTGGTTTTGGCTAAGGTGCCACCAATCGTACTTCCTAGAGCCCCTGCTCCTAACATAACGATCTTCATGAACTAGTCCTCCTCTAATGGGAAAAACTTTAAAATATGAATCGCAAATAAAACAATTTCACCACGTTGATTAAAGATTTCTAATTTTGAAAAGGTCTTATTCGTTTCTTCTTCAATGCGATCTACTGTATATTTACAGGTTAAGGTATCACCAAAATAAACCGGTTTAATAAAACGAAGCTTATCATAGCCATAAGAAGCAGATGGAATTGGTGATTTCACTTGTTCTTGAATTTTGGTTGAAGCAGTACAACCAATCGCAAAGGTTAAAATTCCATGCGCAATCCGTGTTCCATACATTGTATGCTTCATATATTCTTCATTAAAATGCATTTGGGAATAATCCCCTGTCAATCCTCCAAATAAAACCACATCGGTTTCAGTAATTGTTTTTACAAATTGTGCACTATCTCCAATATGAAGTGGAATATCCACTTTTTTAATTTCTTTTCCTGCCATGTTTATTCTCCTTTAAATTCCTCATAAATATTCATTTTTTCTTCTTTAAAAATTCTTTCATCCATTGTTTTTAGATCCTTTGATATTTCAGGACGGAAGCCCATTTGAGAAAGAATATCCTTTTCTAGATCCATACCTGGAGCAATTTCAATTAAAGTCACCTTATGATCAATCAATTTAAAAACAGCTCTTTCGGTAATATAAAGCACCTCTTGTCCTTGCTGTTCAGCTTGTCGAGCACTAAAAGTTATCGATTCAACCTTCGGAATCATCTTTTCAAATTTTCCTTCTTGTTCAATTTCAATTTTTCCCTTTTCGACCTTTGTCTTTAGCTTTCCTGCTCTTAGGGTTCCACAAAGAACGACTTTCTTACTTCCAGCAACAATATTGACAAAGCCACCAGTCCCCATGATTTTTCCATTGAATTTATGGACATTCACATTGCCACTTTCATCCAATTCGGCAAAGGATAAGAACGCAACATCCAATCCACCACCATCATAAAAATCAAATTGCGCTGGCATATCCATAATGGCTCTTGGATTCACGGTTGCGCCAAAGAAAATACCTTGCGCTGTTGCACCACCAATAGGACCGGTTTCAACGGTTAAAGTAAATAAATCATTGACACCTTCTTCGCGAGCAACATTGCCAATGCCATCGGCAATTCCAACGCCCACATTTCCAACATAGCCTGGTTTTACTTCCATCAAGGCTCTTCGCGCAACGACCTTTCTTTGATCCAATGGAAGAATTTGTACGTCTTGATCATCCGCAACATAATCCCCCGCAAAGAAACGATCTGAGCCATTGTAGAGCTGTTCCTGATTGGGTTCAACAACCAAGGCATCCACTAAAAAGCCTGGAATTTTTACCGTTTTTGGATGTAGGCTTCCTGCTTTAACAACCCGTTTAACCTGTAATAAGACCATACCGCCATTGTTGTGGACAGCTTGCGCCAATTGCAGAACATCAATATATGTAATTTCATCTTCCATGGAGGCATAACCTTCGGTATCGGCTGTTGTTGCACGAATCAAACAAACATTCATAGGAATACTTGGATAATAGAGGTATTCTTCTCCATGAATATTCATTAATTGAATCAAATCTTCTTTGGTCACTTCATTTAATTTTCCACCTTCATTTCGTGGATCAATAAAGGTTCCTAAACCTACCTTGCTTAAAAGACCTGGTTGTCCAGCGGCTGCCGTTCGAGCCAATTGCGCCATAATTCCTTGTGGGAAATTATAAGCTTCAATCTTATTCTCACTTGCCATTTGTGCTAATAGAGGGGATTGTCCCCAATGCCCACCAATAACACGCTTTACTAAACCATCCATCGCAAGAGGTGACATTCCTTTTTTGTCTCGATCACCTAATCCAGTGGAATGCCATAGAGTTAACTTTCTAGGGGATTGCGTTTGTTCATAGCGATCATGTAAGGCATGAATCAAAGCATAGGGATCAACAATTCCACCACCTGCACCTGTAATGGCAACCACATCTTCATCTTGAATATAGGAAACCGCTTCGTTCGCACTGAGTATGGGAACACGGTTTCCCTTTCGTTTTATTCTCGACATATTACACTCCTTATTCCTGTCTAAATTATAGAAAGAATCGATGGTTTTAAAAACGAGCTATCTTGTAGAGCATTCAAATTATCTTGTTGAATTATTGTATATTTAATATAATAAATCCATAAAATACCAAAGTATTCTGTGATTTATAAAAAGTATCTTGTGATTTGGAGGGTTTATGTTTCTCTATGACATTACGAAAATGGTCAATCAAGGCCAATCAATTTTTAAAAAAAATCCCATTTTATCTAAACTATCGCATAGCTTTAATGATGCCCATTGGTCTTATCCCTACCATATCCATAAGGATGAAACCGAGCTGATTTATTTTTCTGATGGGAAAGCGGACTATCAAATTAATTTAGAGGTTTTTCATGTACAAAAAGGTGATCTCTTAATCGTAAATAAAGGCTGTATTCATTCCATCACATCCAGTCAAGACCAACCCATTTCTTGTTGGACCTGCAGTATGAAGGATTTTGAATTAGCCAATGAAAATCCCCTTTTTCTATCCGTCAATAAAAAACCATTTTTAAATGCCGGAATCCATGAACAAATGATTGCAGAAATCTTTAAAGAATTAGAATATTTTTCTCAAAGCGATGCTCAATATGCCACCACCATTTGTAATGAATTAACCACCTCTTTAGCTACGCTTTATTATCATATTTATAAATCGGCTAAAAAAGAAAACATTGTAAAAAAAGCCAATTTTGCGCAAGATATTCTCTTTTACATCAATGAAAACTATGCCCAAAAAATAACGATTCATGACTTAAGTCATCACTTCCATATTAGTAGTGATCATATTTCACATACCTTTAAGGAAGTCTATGGCATCAGTCCAATCAACTATGTGATTGA
>CAVKAP010000014.1:0-32737 GCA_963654445.1 Segatella copri | reverse complement strand
AAGATTCAATTGGCTTTGAAGAATAAAAAGTGGTATCCATAAATGAAGTATAGAATCAAATAGAGATGTAAACAAGACGTGGAGAAAAGAAAAGCGCCCATACAAATCATCTCAGATGATTTGATGGGCTTTTTTTAAAAGCTATTTTTTAATTGTAAATCCAACCTTTTTATAAACCTTACGGATCTTCTTATTCGCAATATAATTAGCTTTTTCAGCCCCTTTATTTAATACTTCATCAATTGTTTTCGACTCAATGATTTCACGGTATTTTGCTTGAAGCTGTTCTAAGAAATTGTAGACTGTGTCACCAACTTCATTTTTAAATTCACCATAGCCTTTCCCTTTGAATCGTTCAACAATTGATTCGATTGGCTCATTTGTCAAACACGATTCAATGGTTAATAAGTTTGAAATACCAGGTTGATTTTCAGGATCATATTGAACAATTCCAATAGAATCGGTAACGGCACTCATGATTTTTTTGCGAGCTGCTTTTGGATCATCTAATAAATCAATGGTACCCTTTGGATTGTCTTCGGACTTTGACATTTTCTTTGTAGGGTCCTGTAAAGAATAAATCTTTTGTCCATGACTTGCCATTAAAGGCTCTGGTAATACAAAGGTATCACTGTAGCGATGGTTAAAGCGTTCAGCTAGATTTCGTGTAAGCTCAACATGTTGTTTTTGATCAATTCCTACTGGCACATATTCAGCATCATAAAGTAAGATATCTGCAGCCATTAAACATGGATAGGTGAATAAGCCTGCAGTAATACCGGTTTCTCCATTGGCAGTTTTACTCTTATATTGAGTCATTCTTTGAAGTTCACCCATATAAGACATACAAGTCATGACCCATCCTAATTTTGCGTGTGCATCGACATCAGATTGTAAAAATAAAGTACATTTTTCTGGGTCTAGACCAGCTGCTAAATATAAGGCAATTAAATCTTTGGTGTTTTGACGCAATTCCTTTGGATCAATAGGAATAGTAATGGCATGTTCATTGGCAATAAAGATAAACATTTCATATTCATCTTGATATTGTACAAATTGACGAATTGCTCCAATATAATTTCCTAAGGTCAATCGACCGGTTGGCTTAACAGCACTTAAAACTCTTTTCATAAATATAATTCCTCCTTATGATAGGACGAAAAAAAACTCGTCCAGATTATTTTCAAGGACGAGTATATACCCGCGGTGCCACCTCGTTTTACAATAAAATTGTACACTTTGAATAGAATTCTCATTCGATAACGGGAATGAATCGTTGTAGCTACTCAAGCTATTTTTCACTACACCCTCCACGGCCCATTTGCGAAATGGTAACTACTCAATTCCACCAACATGAGCTCTCTTTTAGTCCCTTTTTTCGTTTGATTTCCGTATCATCAGTTTATGTATAAAGATTATCATAAACTATCTAGAATTCAAGTCATATTTTTAACATTTTATTGCTTAAAAACACCCTTGTTTTTATATATAATTATTCACTTTTATTATAAGAATTTGTTATAATAATTTGAACGGAGGATGTGTACTATGGTTATAATTTATACTTCACCTGGTTGTGCAAGCTGTCGAAAAGCAAAACAGTGGCTAAAAGACAATGAGATTGAATTCGTAGAAAAAAATATCTTTACTTCCTTGTTAAATAAAGATGAAATCAAATACATTTTATCTCGAAGTGAAAATGGTACTGAAGATATTATTTCTGTCCGTTCAAAGGCTTTTAAAGCGTTGGATCGTGATATTAATGATTTTTCTCTTTCGGAATTAGTTGAATTAATTCAGAAAAATCCTTCTATTTTACGTCGACCTATTATGATTAGTGAGAAAAGTTTTGTGGTTGGCTATGATGATGATGAAATCACGACCATGATGACGCCTTCTATGCGTTCTTCCTTGAATGCGGTTTGTGAATCAGCTTGTAACGATGCTTGTCCTAATTTTAATGTCTGTGGAGCGGTTCGTCTAGAGGATGAACCAGGACAAATTCATATAGAAAATTAATACTCGGAATTGTATCCGAGTATTTTTTTACAGTATTTTGTTTTTATAGTAGTCTGATTGTTTTCTTAGTTCTTTATCAAATTTTTTGATATTCATTCTCTCAATTATCGTTTTCTTCTTTGAAAATAGATTGGTTCCAAAGCCTAGACGTTCGCCCTCTATTTTAACCCCCATACTCGCTAAAATAGTAGGGAATAGATCAAAGGTCGTAAAGCTTCTATTCTTTTCTCTAAAAGGCTTTATAACGCTGTTAATAAAGATATTCAAGGTTGTTCTTTGATAATTTTTATCATAGGTTTGATGGATATATTGTGCAGCCATACTGGTATGATCACCCGTAATGACAATTGTCGTATCCTTATAAAAGGGCTGTTCTTGAATCCATGTAATAAAATCACCGATTAAGTGACTTTCGTATCGAATAATATTTGATAAGCGTTCGGGATAGATTTCTTTAGCATTTTCATCAAGATAGCCTTTTGGATGATGTGTATCGACAGTCAAGCATTGAAAATTAAAGGGTGCATCTTGTTCAGCTAACTTTAAGATTTCTTTCTTAGCGAATTCAAATAGCTTTTTATCTTCATAGCCCCAAAATACATGATAATTTTCTGGTAGTTCATCTTTAGCACTATGTGTATCCCAAATGGAATAATGGCCATGTTGTTCAAAGTAATTTCTTCTTCCTCCAAAGCTTGCATCCGATCCAATACAAAGCTCTTGATGATAGCCTTGTTCTTCAAGGATGTCACCGAGTGACTTAATTTGTGATAGAAACGGTGTGTCCTTTTTAAAGCGCTTTGAGAATAATGGTACCGTTAATCCAACGCCGGCACTACTTGCAACAAGGCCTCCAGTTGTCCAGCCAGTTCCTGCAACCATTTGAGCGCCACCACATTTTTTTTGATGACTAAAATTAATATAGTCATTGGCTAAAGAGGACAGCTCAGGTATAAGATCCTTTTTATAATTTCCTCCATTTCTTTTTGATGTATAGGTCGTTTCGAGGGATTCGACATAAATCACAATTAAATTTCTTTTTTGTTCAGGAAATTCTAAATCCACATTTTTTGTATCAACAAAATACTTTTCATAAAGATTCGTTGTGCGAAATTGATTGATAATCCATTCAAAAAAACCTACCTGTAATCCAGCTGCAATGATAAATAGAAGACATAGAAACAAAGTGATCCATACAATATGATTTGATACAAAAGGAATAAAAGTCAAAAAGTAAAAGATACAAATGAATAGAACGCTCTTTAATCCACACATTTTAAACCAATCAACAATAAATTCTTTATTGGTTCCTTCTAAGGATACCTTTAAATGAAAAGGGATTTGTTCAAAACAAGATAGTCCAAAATAATCGAAAGCCCATCGTGCAGAAAAAAAGAGGGCAGATGTTAAAAAAAGTATAATTAGGGTCATATTCTTCACCTCGTGAATCATTATAACATATTGTTCAATATCTACGAATTCGTATAAATGTATCCTTCATAATAATACAAAATGAAATATCTATAGTAATTTTGAAAGAATATGTTATAATTCAATCAGCATGAAAGCGGTTAGATTTATAAAGGAGATGTATTATGACAAAAAAATTTACGTATTTGTTTCGTGAAGGAAATGAAAACATGCGTGAACTGCTTGGAGGTAAGGGTGCCAATCTTGCTGAAATGAGTAACTTAGGCATGCCAGTTCCGTATGGTTTTACTATTACGACCGAAGCATGTACACAGTATTATGAAGATGGCGAAGTGATTAATGATGAAATCAAAGAACAAATTTTTGAATACTTAGAAAAGCTTGAAAGTCAGTCTGAAAAGAAATTAGGAGATCCTCAAAAACCTTTGTTAGTAAGTGTTCGTTCTGGTGCTCGTGCAAGTATGCCAGGTATGATGGATACGATTCTTAACTTAGGTATGAACGATGTTGTGGTTGAATCCGTTGCAAGTATGACCAATAATCCTCGATTTGCGTATGATTCATATCGTCGTTTTGTTCAAATGTATTCAGATGTTGTAATGGGATTGAATAAATCTCGTTTTGAAAAAATCATTGATGAAATTAAAGAAAACCGCGGTATTACAGATGATTTGGATTTAACAGCTGATGATATGAAAGAGCTTGTTGTTCGCTTTAAAGAATTTTATCATTCCGAATTAGGCGCTGATTTCCCACAAGATCCAAAAGATCAATTAATGGGAGCAATTGAAGCCGTATTCCGTTCTTGGAATAATGATCGTGCCATTTATTATCGTCGAATGAATAATATTCCATCAAGCTGGGGAACAGCTGTCAATGTTCAAATGATGGTTTTTGGTAATATGGGTAATGATTGTGGTACTGGTGTTGCCTTTACGCGTAATCCAAGTACTGGTGAGAAAAAATTGTATGGTGAGTTCTTAATGAATGCCCAAGGTGAAGATGTTGTTGCTGGTATTCGTACACCACAAACCATTGATCAATTACAAGAGGTTGCACCTGAAGCTTATAATAAATTTATTGAAATCTGCGATACCTTAGAAAAACACTATCGTAATATGCAGGATATGGAATTTACGATTGAAAAAGGTAAATTATTCATGTTGCAAACACGTAATGGAAAACGCACGGCTCAAGCGGCATTACAAATTGCATGTGATATGGTCGATGAAGGGGCAATCACAACCGATGAAGCTTTAATGATGGTTGAACCGCAACAGCTTGATTCTTTATTGCATCCAATGTTTGATCCACAAGCTTTAAAGAATGCAAAACCAATTGCGACTGCCTTACCTGCAAGTCCTGGTGCAGGATGTGGTGAAATTGTCTTTAGTGCAGAAGAAGCCATTGAAAAAACAGAACAAGGATTGAAGGTTGTTTTAGTACGTTTGGAAACGAGTCCAGAAGATATTGAAGGTATGCATGTTTCTGAAGCAATTTTAACGGTACGTGGTGGTATGACAAGTCATGCAGCCGTTGTTGCTCGTGGAATGGGTGCATGCTGTGTTGCAGGATGTACAGACATTGATATGCATGAAGATGAAGGCTATTTTACCATCAATGGAAAAGAATATCATCGTGGAGATATCATCAGTGTTGATGGTTCTACAGGTAATGTTTATGGTGAAGCAATTAAGAGCGTTCCAGCAAGTATCACCGGTAACTTCGATCGTTTTATGAAATGGGCAGACCAACGTCGTAAATTAATGATTCGTACAAATGCTGATACACCAAGAGATGCTAAACAAGCCTATGACTTTGGTGCACAAGGTATTGGATTAGTTCGTACAGAGCATATGTTCTTTGAAGGGGATCGTATCAAAGCGGTTCGTGAAATGATTGTTTCAAAAACAGTTGAACAAAGAAAAGTAGCTCTTGCTAAGATTTTACCAATGCAACAAGGTGACTTTGAAAAGATTTATGAAGCAATGCAAGGTCTTCCAGTAACAATTCGTTATTTGGATCCACCTCTACATGAATTCTTACCTACAAATGAAGATGATATTGTTCAATTAGCAAAAGAAATGAACATTGATTTGAATGAATTAAAATCCGTTATTTCTAGCTTACATGAATTTAACCCAATGATGGGTCATCGTGGTTGTCGTTTAGCTATTTCTTATCCAGAAATTGCTGAAATGCAAACAACTGCAGTTATTCAAGCTGCATTAAATGTTCAAACAAAGCATCCAGAATGGACTATTGTTCCTGAAATTATGATTCCATTAGTAGGTGATATCGAAGAATTAAAATTTGTAAAGAATGTGGTTAAAGAAACAGCAGACAAATTAATTTCTGATAGTGCATTGGATATGACTTATCATGTTGGTACAATGATTGAAATTCCTCGTGCTGCTTTATTAGCTGATGAAATTGCTCAAGAAGCTGAATTCTTCTCATTTGGTACAAATGATTTAACCCAAATGACATTTGGATTCTCTCGTGATGATGCAGGCGCATTCTTATCTGAGTATTATTCAAAGAAAATCTTTGAACAAGATCCATTTGCTCACTTAGATCAAAAGGGTGTTGGAAAATTGATTAAAATGGCTGTAGCCAGTGGTCGAGAAACTAGACCTGATATTAAATTAGGTATCTGTGGAGAGCATGGTGGAGATCCATCAAGTATTGAATTCTGCCATCGTGTTGGTTTGAATTATGTTTCTTGTTCACCATTCCGTGTACCAATTGCTCGTTTAGCTGCTGCTCAAGCTGCAATTAAATTTGATTAGTAATAAAATTGAAACATCTATCATTTGATAGATGTTTTTTTTGACAATCTATCGAATGTCTTTAAAATTATGGTAAAATAAACAAAGAAAAAGTAAGGTGATTTTATGAAATTTGATTTTGACTATGAAATAGATCGACGAAAAACGGATTCATTGAAATGGGATCAAGCGATGGTGAAGGCACCAATGTGGGTGGCTGATATGGATTTTGAAGTAGCTCCTTGTATTCAAGAGGTGATTCATTCACGTGCTGAACATAATGTTTATGGATATACGCTCTTACCAAATCGTTTTTATACTTCTATACAAAAATGGTGGTTAAAACGTCATGGAATCGGCTTTGAAAAAAATTCGATGCAATATGTAACGGGTGTATTACCAGCAATTAATGTTTTGATTCAACGTTTTACCATTCCAGGAGAAAATATCCTTGTGATGAGTCCTGTTTATCATATGTTCTATCATTTGATAGAACGCAATGGACGAAATGTTCAATTGAATCCATTACTTTATATTAATGGATCTTATGTTATAGATTATAAGGATTTAGAAGAGAAGCTATCGAATGCCAAAACAACGATGATGATTCTTTGTAATCCCCATAATCCAACAGGTAATTTATGGGATAAGGCAGATTTGGAACGAATTGGTAACCTTTGTGAAAAATATGGTGTCTTAGTAGTTAGCGATGAGATTCATGCCGATATTGTACAACCCGGCTATTCCTATATGCCTTATGCGAAAGTGAATGATACTTGCTTTAATAATAGTATTACCTTAGTTTCAGCAACAAAAGCCTTTAATATTCCTGGTTTATCGAGTGCCTGTGCAATCATTCCTAATCCAGCTTTATGTGCGAAAGTAAAATCGGCCTTTGCGCAAGCAATGATTACCAATACCGATTATTTTAGTGCCCATGCTTCTATTGCTGCATTTGAAAAAGGGGAAGAGTGGTTAGATGCGATGAATGCTTATGTGGCGGAAAATAAAAAGGTTGCAGCAGAATTTATTCGTGAATCTATTTCTGAGCTTGAACCTGTTTCATCAAACGCAACTTATTTATTATGGATTGATTTTTCAAATGTTACCGATGATGTAGACGGTGTATGTGAGGTCTTAAAGAATAAAGAAGGAATCTATTTATCAAAGGGAAGTGAATTTGGTCCTGGTGGTGAACACTTTGTACGAATGAATGTCGCTTTACCTCGTCAACAGCTTTTAGAAAATTTATTAAGCCTACGGGGTGGTTTACATACAAGAACCATGCGTCGATTCTTGGAAGGAAAATAAATATTCACCAGCCTTGCTTTCAAATTTTTAGTGCGATTACAATGTGATATTTACATTTTCATTTTGTGTGTGATAAACGATGTAAGTCACTTGTATATTTAGAGATTGCCTCTATGTATATGTATTTGTTGTTTAGCAGATTACAAATATATTATACTTAGAGGTCTTTTTATTTTTAATTTGTTAATTGGAAGCTATAAGAAAAGGATGATTTTACAATCATCCTTTTTAACTATGTATTTGTGAATAACCCATTAAGTATTTATCAACAGATTCAGCAGTCTTCTTACCTTCTGCAATAGCCCACACAACTAAAGATTGGCCTCTACGACAGTCACCTGCCACAAAGATCTTTTCTTCCTTTGTCGTATGCTCTTCACTTGATGCGAAGACATTTCTTGGGGTCATTTCCAATTTGAAATCATCTTGGATTGTTTTTTCAACACCGATAAATCCAGCTGCAATTAATAATAAATCACAGTCTAAGATTTGTTCTGAGCCTTTGATTTCTTGTAACTTTCCATCAATAAATCCAACTTGAACGGTTTTTATTTTATTTAATTTTCCGTCCTTAGAAATGCATTCTTTGACTGTTGTTGAATAAATACGTGGATCATGTCCAAATTTATCAATGACCTCTAGTTGACCATAATCTGTTTTACAGACCTTTGGCCATTCTGGCCATGGATTGCTTTCGGTTCTTTGATCTGGTGCTTTTGGCATCATTTCAAGTTGAACGACTGATTTTGCACCATGTCGCATACATGTACCTACACAGTCATTTCCAGTATCACCACCACCTACTACAACAACATGTTTATTTTTTGCGTTAACATATTTCGCTTTATCGTTTAATAGATGTTTTGTATTTTGGGTTAAAAAGTCGACCGCAAAATATACTCCATTGGTATTTCTGTTTTTACATTGTAAATCTCTTGGTTTCTTTGATCCAACGCATAAGACAATCGCATCGTATTCTTTTTCTAGTTGTTTACGTGTAATGTCTTTACCAACCTCAACGTTGCATTTAAATTGAACACCTTCTTGTTTTAATAACACAACTCTTCGTTCAATATAAATTTTATTGAGCTTCATGTTTGGAATACCATACATCAATAATCCACCAGGCATGTCTTCTTTTTCATAGACAGTAACCGAGTGTCCTCTTTGATTCAACAAATAGGCAACGGTTAATCCGGCTGGTCCACTACCGATGACAGCAACCTTACGATCAGTATGAACGATTGGTAAATTGGCTTTCATCCATCCATTGTTATAGGCTGTTTCAATGATAAATTTTTCATTATCATGGATTGAGACAGCATCGCCGTCCAATCCATTTAAACAAGCCTTTTCACAAAGGGCAGGGCAGACACGTCCTGTAAATTCTGGATAAGGATTAACTTTTAATAAACGATCAAAAGCTAATTGATCATAGCCTCGATAGATGGCATCATTCCATTCCGGAATAAGGTTATGTAATGGGCATCCTGTTACCATTCCTTTAAGCTGAATAGCGGATTGACAATAAGGTACGCCACAATTCATACATCGAGCTGCTTGTTTTCTTCTTGATTCTTCATCTAATGGAATTTGAAATTCTTCAAAGGATTCCATTCGTTTCGAGGGTTCCATCCATGTATTTGAAACCCGTTTATAGTCTAAAAATCCAGTTGGCTTTCCCATGTTTTCCTCCTCTTACGAATAGAGTTGCTCAAAGGCTTTCATTTGAGCTTCCTCTGTATTGTATCCTTTATCTTTAAATTCTTTAATTAATTTACCAATTTTTGCGAAATCTTTAGGTACGATCAATTTGAAGTGTTTTAAGTTTTCTTCAAAATCTTCTAAGATTTCTTTGGCAATTTCAGAACCTGTGGCTTCTTGATGCTTTACCAATAATTGATAAAGATTTTCTTTATCGGTTTTTGAAGTCACCATTTCCATATTAATTAATTCATGATTCACTTGTAGATATAAATCATGATCACGATCCCATACATAAGCAATACCACCAGACATACCGGCTGCAAAGTTTTTACCAACTTTACCTAAGACCGCTACCGTACCACCTGTCATATATTCTAGACCATGATCTCCACAGCCTTCTACTACAGCAGTTGCACCAGAGTTACGAACACAGAAACGTTCACCGGCAATACCTGAGATATAGGCTTCACCACTGGTTGCTCCATATAAGGCAACGTTACCAACGATAATATTTTCACTGGCTTTACGTTTTGAAGCTTTAGGTGGACTTAATACTAACTTACCACCACTTAAGCCTTTACCAAAGTAGTCATTGGCATCGCCTTGTACTTTAAAGGTTAAACCTTTTGGAAGGAAGGCACCAAAGGATTGTCCAGCACCACCTTCAGCATGAACGGTAAAGAAATCATCTGCGTATTGTTTTTGTGTTTTTGTTAAAACATAACCAGTTTGAGTACCAACGGTACGATTCGTACTTGAAATCTTCACTTGTACTTCATTGTTCTTGCTGCCTTTTAATAATTTTTCTAAAGCGGGAATGATCGTCTTTTGATCTAAGGTCTTTTCTAATTCAAAATCATAAGGCTTTTCAAAATGAACATTAGCAGGTTCTCTTAAAATCGCTTGATAATCTAACATGTTTTGACGTTCATTCTTTGATTTACGAACCTCTAAACAATCAGAACGACCGACCATCTCATTGATGGAATGGAAGCCTAATTCTGCCATGATTTCTCTTAATTCTTGAGCAATAAATTGCATAAAATTCATGACATATTCTGGTTTACCTTCAAAACGTTTTCTTAATTTAGCATTTTGGGTAGCAACCCCAAATGGACATGTATCAAGATTACATACACGCATCATACGACATCCCATAGTTACAAGTGGGGCAGTGGCAAAGCCGTATTCTTCAGCACCTAGCATACAAGCAATTGCTACATCACGTCCGGACATTAATTTACCATCGGTTTCAATAACAACTCTTTCACGTAAGCCTTCTTCAATTAATGAGTGATGGGCTTGTACTAAACCAAGCTCCCAAGGAAGTCCGGCATGGTGAATACTTGAAATTGGCGCAGCTCCTGTACCACCATCATAGCCTGAAATCAAGATGACTTGACTTCCAGCTTTTGCAACACCACAGGCAACGGTACCAACACCAGCTTCGCTGACAAGTTTAACAGAGATACGAGCCTGAGGATTTGAATTTTTCAAATCATAAATTAATTGAGCTAAGTCCTCAATTGAATAAATATCATGATGAGGAGGTGGTGAAATTAAAGTAACACCTGGTGTAGAATAACGGTTCTTCGCAATCCAAGGATAGACCTTTTGTCCAGGAAGATGTCCACCTTCACCTGGTTTTGCACCTTGCGCCATTTTAATTTGAATTTCTTTGGCACTGACTAAATATTCACTTGTAACACCAAAACGTCCACTTGCGACTTGTTTAATCGCACTATTTTTTATTGTTCCATAGCGTTCAGGCTTTTCTCCACCTTCACCAGAATTGGATTTTCCACCAAGTCGGTTCATGGCAACGGCCATACAAGTATGGGCTTCTTCAGAAATTGATCCATAAGACATAGCACCCGTTTTAAAACGTTTAACGATTTCACTAACTGGTTCAACCTCTTCAATTGGAATTGGTTTATTTTTGGCAACAAAGGAGAAGTTTGAACGTAATGTATGTGGGCGACTTTCATCATTTACACGTTTTGTGTATTCTTTAAATATTTCGTAATCGCCTTGTTTAGTTGCTTGTTGAAGAAGAACAATCGTTTTTGGATTGTACATATGATCTTCTGCTTTTTCACTGTTTCTTTGTTTATGGAAGCCAATGCTATCTAATGTCGTATCAATAGATAATCCTAATGGATCAAAGGCTTTATCATGATGATACATGATATCTTCTTCGATTTCTTTTAAGCCAATACCACCAACTTCATTGACTGTATTAGTGAAATATTCATCGACAACTTCTTGTGATAAACCAATCGATTCAAAGATTTGGGCACTTTGATAGGATTGAAGAGTAGAAATACCCATTTTTGATGCAATACGAACAATACCATTTTTAATTGCATTGTTGTAATCCTTGATAGCCGCTCTTGGTTCAATATCAAGCATTTGTTTATCAATCAATTCTTGAATGCATTCATGTGCTAAGTAAGGATAGATGGCAGTTGCACCATAACCTAATAAGCATGCACATTGATGTACATCACGTGGTTCCGCTGATTCTAAGACGATCGAAATTGCCGTTCTTTTCTTTGTACGAACAAAGTATTGATCAAGAGCAGATACCGCAAGTAAGCTTGGAATTGCCATATGGTATTCATCAACACCACGATCGCTTAAGATAAAGACATTGGTTCCACGATGATAAGCTCTTTCACATTCAACAAAGAGTAAATGTAAAGCTTCTTTTAAAGGCATACCACGATAGAAAAGTAGGGAAATCGTTTCATTTTTAAAGCCTTCTGTATTTAATTGACGAATTTTTTGCATATCTCGTTCATCAATAATAGGATTATTAATTTCAAGAACACGACAATTTGAAGGTTTTTCACTTAATAGATTACCTGTTCCACCTAAATATACGGTTGTATCCGTTACTACTTTTTCTCGTAGGGAATCCATTGGTGGATTGGTTACTTGGGCAAACAATTGCTTAAAATAATGGAATAAGCCATAGTGTTGTTCACTAATAACAGCTAATGGAATATCCGTTCCCATTGATCCTATTGGTTCATTTTTCTTTTGAATCATTGGAACCATGCCATCCATAATTTCTTCATAGGTATAGCCAAAATTCTTATATAAACGATCTCTTTCTAATTGAGAATACATATGAGGACGTTTATCTTTTACTGGCAAGCTACTTAAATGTAAAAGATTTTGATCTAACCATTCTCCATATGGATTTTGATGAGCATAGTTTTCTTTTAATTCAGCGTTTGGAATCAATTGTTTGGTCTTAGTATCCACTAAAAGAATTTGACCTGGTTTTAAACGATCCTTTTTAACAATTTCATCATCTTTAATTGGAAGAACACCAACCTCACTTGCTAGAATCAATTGATTATTCTTCGTTAAATAATAACGACAAGGACGTAATCCATTTCTATCTAGGGTAGCTCCTACCTTATCACCATCACTAAAGATGATTGCAGCAGGACCATCCCATGGTTCCATGATTGAAGCATAGTAATGATAGAAGTCTTTAATATCTTGACTTAATGGAACTTGCTTCCATGGCTCTGGAATACAAATCATAACGGCTTTATCCAATGGCATTCCATTCATTGTTAAAAATTCAAGGGTATTATCTAGCATTGCTGAATCGGATCCAGTATTGTTAATAGCAGGTAATAAAATATCCTTGTATTTTTCTAGGAATGGGCTTGTCATACTTTCTTCACGAGCCATCATTCTTTTTACATTTCCACGAATCGTATTGATTTCACCGTTGTGGGCAATCATACGGTTTGGATGGGCACGTTGCCATGAAGGTGTCGTATTCGTAGAAAAACGAGAATGGACAATCGCAATACTTGATTGGTATTGAGGACTTTGTAAATCGGAATAGAAATCTCTTAATTGGTTTACTAAGAACATTCCTTTATAAACGATCGTACGACAAGATAAGGAACAAACATAAGTTTCTGGGGAGCTTTTTTCAAATTCTCTACGAATAACATAGAGCCATTGATCAAAGGTAAAATCATTCTTACATTGTTCTGGTCTTTTAATAAAAACCTGTTCAATGGCAGGCATACAATCCAAAGCCTTTTGTCCTAAGATTTCAGAATGACAATCAACTTTACGCCATCCTAAAATTTCAGCACCATGGCTTTTTGCAATGGTTGTAAAAATACGCTTTGCTTGATTTCTTTTTAAGTAATTGTTTGGAAAGAAAAACATTCCAACACCATAATGTCGTGCACTTGGAAGAGGGAAGTTTAGAGTATGCGAAAAGAAGGTATGAGAAATTTGTAATAAAATTCCCACACCATCTCCTACTTTTCCACTTGCATCTTTTCCGGCACGATGATCTAATTTTTCAACAATTTGAAGAGCGGAATTAACAACGGAATGTGTCTTGCGTCCATCAATGTTACAGACCATTCCGATTCCACATGCATCGTGTTCTCTCATAGTTTTCGACCTTTCTATTTTCCACTATCGCCATAATTGGATAGAACGCGTGCAGATGGATCATCTACGTTACATCCTGGCCATTCTTTATTTGGCATCCAATAGGCAGGAATCATTTGTGATTGATTTGGATAATATTTTTCAAATATATCGCGATACAACAATGATTCTTTATTGATTGGCATCACATCTGTATAGAGTGCTTGCCTTTCTTTAAATTCTTCATCCGTATATTGACGACTTGCAAAAGCTGCTAAGTCATCCTTTAACGAATGTCCTACAGCATCTGAAAAGGCTGCTTTTTCACGCATTAAAATAGATTCTGGTAAGAGTTCATCTTCTTCAAAGGCATGGCGTAATAAATATTTACCTTTTCCATATTTATTGAGCTTTAATTCTGGATCAATGGACATACAATATTCCACAAAGTCTAAATCACCAAATGGAACACGTGCTTCCAATGAGTTGACCGCAATACAACGATCCGCTCTTAATACGTCATACATATGAATCTCATGAATTCTTTTTTCACTTTCTTTTTGGAATTCTTCGGCAGATGGGGCAAAATCAGTATATTTATAACCAAAGAGCTCATCACTGATTTCACCAGATAGTAATACTCGTATATTGGTGTGTTCATGAATATATTTACAAACAAGATACATTCCGATTGAAGCACGAATGGTTGTAATATCATAGGTTGCTAAAGCTCGGATGACCGGTTCAATGGCATCAATGACATCTTGTTGGTTAATAATGACTTCTGTATGGTTTGCACCAATATATTTTGCGACTTGACGGGCATATTTTAAGTCAATGGCGTCAATGTCCATACCAATCGCAAAAGTTCGAATCGGTTTCGCACTCTGTTTGGCGGCAATTGCACAAACTAAGCTTGAATCAAGACCTCCACTTAACAAAAAGCCTACAGGAGCATCTGCATCGAGACGTTTATCAATCCCTGTAATCAATTTATCATGGATGTTTTTACAAATAACATCTAAAGAATCAGAATGTACTTCTTTAACTTCACGCATATCTCTATAGCACACAAAGTTTCCATCTTCATAATAATAACCTGGTGGAAAAGGTAAAATCTTTTCCACTAGGTTCATTAGGTTTTTTGGTTCCGATCCAAAGACAATGGCACCATCTTTATCATATCCATAGTATAAAGGACGAATACCCATTGGATCACGAGCAGCAATCACTTTATCTTTGTTTGCATCATAAAGAATCATGGCATATTCTGCATCTAATTCTTTAAACATTTCAACGCCTTTTTCTTCGTAAAGAGGAATTAAAATTTCACAATCACTTTGTGATTTGAATTCAATACCATTTCGAATGAGACGGTCTCTAATAGGACGGAAACCATAGATTTCGCCATTACAAATTGAATAAATATTATTTGAATGGAAGGGTTGCATTCCTTCAGGGGATAATCCCATAATTGATAATCTTTGGAAGCCTAGCCATCCATGATTAATTTTTACAATTCTTTGGTCATCTGGACCTCTAGTAATTGTAGCTTGTAATGCTTTCTCTATAATTTCTTGAGAGATGTCGTCTTTAAAATATCCGAAAATGGTACACATAGTTTTCTCCTTACATTATTCCATAAAGTAATTTTCCATACGTAGGGAATGGCCATTCTTTTTGATCTGTTAATGTTTCCATTACATCGCATGGTGTACGTAATGCTTCCATTGCTGGTAAAATTTCATCGCGTACATAGAAGGCTGCTTTTTCGAAGTCTTCTTCGGCAGCTAAAGTTTTTGTTTTTTCTTCTAATGCATTTAATGCTTCATAAGCTTCTTTTAAATGATCAGATAGTTTGCTGACTAAGTCACTTTCATAGCTTGAATCAACACCAATCGATTGTTTATCCTTAATGGTTTCAATAATTGTCTTAGTGAATCGGCTTACACTTGGTAAGATATCTTTCTTTGCCATATCTAACATTGTTAATGCTTCAATGTTGATAATCTTAGTATATTCTTCCATAGTGATTTCATAACGAGATAAAGCTTCTTCTTTATTTAATACATGTTGGCGATCAAATAAAGCTAAGTTTTCTGGTTTTACTGAATATGGAAGAGCATCTGGTGTTGATTTTAAATTCAACAATCCACGTTTTTCAGCTTCTTCAACCCAAGCATCATCATAACCATTTCCATTAAAGACAATACGTTTATGTTTTTGATATGTTTCTTTAATCAAGGCATGAAGTGCATCATCAAAGTTATCTACTTTTTCTAAATAATCAGCCATTTCAGATAATACATCAGCAACAGCTGTATTTAACATAATATTGCATCCTGCAATGGATCCACTAGATCCAGGCATACGGAATTCGAAACGGTTTCCAGTAAATGCAAATGGACTTGTACGGTTACGGTCCGTAGAATCCTTTTTAATTTTAGGAAGGATATCGATGCCAACACGCATACGGTCATTTGCGTTTTCTGTATAAGATTCATCGTTTTCAATTGCAGTTAAGATATCTGTTAATTGATCACCTAGGAAAATGGAAATAATAGCAGGTGGGGCTTCATTTGCTCCTAAACGATGGTCATTACCAGCACTAGCAACGCTTAATCTTAATAAATCTTGATGTTCGTCTACAGCTTTAATGATAGACACTAAGAATAATAAGAATTGAGCATCCTCTTGAGGTGTATCGCCAGGTGATAATAAATTGACACCGGTATCCGTCGATAAAGACCAGTTATTGTGTTTACCAGAACCATTAATATAATCAAATGGTTTTTCATGTAATAAAGCAACCATGCCATGTTCTTTGGCAACACGTTGAATGATTTCCATTGTTAATTGATTATGGTCAGTCGCAATATTTGTTGTTGAGAAAACTGGTGCGATTTCAAATTGCGCTGGAGCAACTTCGTTGTGTTCCGTTTTTGCTTGAATGCCTAATTTCCATAATTCAACATTTAAATCATGCATGAAGTTTTGAACACGATCATTAATTTTTCCAAAATAATGGTCATCTAACTCTTGTCCTTTTGGACAAGCTGCACCAAATAAAGTACGTCCGGTATACATTAAATCTTTACGATCTTCATAGTATTTTTTATCAACAAGGAAGTATTCTTGTTCTGGACCAACTGTTGTTTTTACTGTTTTTACTTCATCATGTCCAAATAAGTTAAGAATACGACGAGCTTGTTTATCAATTGCTTCCATACTTCTTAATAAAGGGGTTTTCTTATCAAGAGCATGTCCGGTATATGAATAGAAAGCAGTTGGAATACATAAAACGCCATTTTTAATAAAGACATAGCTTGTTGGATCCCATGCTGTATAACCACGTGCTTCAAAGGTTGCTCTTAATCCACCACTAGGGAAGCTAGAAGCATCTGGTTCACCCTTGACTAATTCTTTTCCAGAAAATTCTAAAGCGATGTCTCCATCTTTTCCTGGATTTAAGAAACTGTCATGTTTTTCAGCAGTTACACCTGTTAAAGGTTGGAACCAATGTGTGTAATGCGTTGCGCCTTCAGATAAGGCCCATTCTTTCATAGCATGTGCTACGGCTTCAGCGATTTTCGGATTTAAAGGTTTACCTTCGCGAATAGTCTTTTCGATTTCTCTAAAAGTATCTTTAGCTAAGTAATCTTTCATCTTTTCTTCGTTAAAGACTTTTGTTGCAAATACATCCGTAATTGTCGTATTCATAACGATCCTCCTTATATAAAAAAAGGCAACAGAAAAAATCTGTCTAAAAAAGACCAGATTGACTCCATTGCCAATTCTATGTCTATATTTTACTCAATTGAAAATAATTGTCAATAACAATGAAAATTCTTTCATTGTTGAAACTGACAGAAATAAATAGTATAAAAATATCAGAAGGGAAGTAAAATTTATGTTAACTCAAAAAGAAGTAATGGAATATGTAGAAGAAGAAAATGTAAAATTTATTCGTCTTGCCTTTTTTGATGTCTTAGGTCATCAAAAGAATATTTCCATTCAACCAAGTGAATTATTACGAGCTTTTTCAACTGGAATTAGCTTTGATGCGAGTTCAATTACAGGCTTTAATGATGAAAGTGAAAGTGATTTATTTTTAGTACCAGAACCTCGTACACTTTCTTTATTGCCTTGGCGTTCCTTTGATGGATCGGTTATTCGCATGTATTGTGATATTTATAATCCAGATGGCACTATATATAAAAAGGATACGCGTTACTTATTAAAAGAAGCCTTAAAGGTCGCAAAGGAACATCAAGTTGATATTCGTTGTGGAAATGAATATGAATTCTATTTATTTCAAACCGATGAAAATGGAAAAGAAACTAAGATTCCTTTAGATCGAGCCGGTTATATGGATATTGCTCCAGATGATCAGGGAGAGGATGTTCGTCGTCAAATTTGTCATTATATGATGGAAATGGGCATGGATCCTGAAGCTAGTCATCATGAACAAGGACCAGGCCAAAATGAAATTGATTTTCGATATAATGATCCTTTGTATGCAGCAGAAGATGGTGCAACCTTACGTTGGGTAATCAAAACGGTTGCACAGGCCAATGGCTTAGTTGCGAATTTTGAACCTCGTCCTTTAGAAAATGAAGCGGGAAATGGCTTCCATATTAATATTTCTACCAATGCGCATTTAGATGAATTTTTAGCTGGTATTCTTGCGCATATTAAAGAAATTACTTTATTTTTAAATCCAAGTGAAAATTCTTATCAACGACTTGGACAGGATAAGGCACCGAAATATGTTTCTTGGGGCTACAATAACCGTTCAACTTTAGTTCGTATTCCAGCAGGAAATAAGCGATTGGAGCTTCGTTCTCCTGATTGTTTAGCAAATACCTTCTTAGCCTATACCTTATTAATCTATGCAGGCTTGGATGGAATTCAAAATCATTTACAATTAATGGAACCAACACATTTGAATTTATTTGTGGAGGAAGCAAATTTTGATTGCTTACCACAAAGCTTAGAAGAAGCGAGAAAGCTTGCCAAAGAATCCGATTTCGTACGTAAATATGTTCCAGATAATGTCTTGAAATGTTATCTATAAATGGGGAATCGTTATGGCAGAAAAGGTATTTATATTAAGCTCTAAACCGGATTTTAGTTCGAAATTAAAAGCTTTACTTCCATCTTTTCTTTATACATCTGTGACTTGTTTTCAAACGATTCAAACCTTAAAAACGAATTTACGAACACAATCTTGTGATCTTGTGATTATTCAAGAGCCACTGAAGGATGGTGTCGCATGGAAGGTCGCACGTGAAATTTGTGCGATTTCTGATGTTGAAGTTCTTTTATTGGTGTCGGGTAAGCAATATGATCAAATTGCTTATCAGCTACAAGAAACGGGAATTTTTGTATTGGCCTTTCCAATAAAGGCTCAAGTTTTATTGCAATCTTTGGAATTGTTACGGATGAAGCGTGGCGAGTCAAAGAAATTTCGACAGGAAATCTCTAAATTAAAAAAGACGATTCATGATGATCGAATTATTAATCGAGCCAAAATGTTATTGATTGAAAGCTATCATTGGACAGAAGATAAAGCCCATCATTATATCGAACATGCATCGATGGAAAACTCTATTTCAAAAGTTGAGGTAGCAAAACAGCTCATAGAAAGATACAACTCATGAAAACAAAAAAGACAAATGCCATGCGCTTATTGGATCAAAATAAAATTTCTTATCAAGCGATTGAATATGAACATTCATCTAAGGATCCAGTTGATGGATGCTCCGTTGCAAAAAAATTAAAGGAAGATGAAGCTTGTGTATTTAAAACACTGGTTGTTCAGGCAAACACAAAGGAATATTTTGTATTTATGCTTCCTGTGAATATGGAATTAAACTTAAAAAAATGTGCCAAAGCAGCCCATGTAAAAAGTGTTGAAATGATTCATGTAAAAGATATCAATAAGATTACAGGCTATATTCGTGGTGGATGTTCACCATTAGGAATGAAAAAACAATTTAAAACCTTTATTCATGAAAGTGTATTAGAACATGATTTGATTTATTTTAGTGGTGGCAAAATTGGCTGTCAAATTCAAATGAATCCGATGGATTTAAATAAACTCATTCCTATTGAAATTGCTGATCTGGTAAAGGAGTAAGTATGTGGGTTAATCATTCAGTATTTTATCAAATTTATCCTTTAGGAGCTGTTGGAGCACCTTTTAAAAACGATGGAATTCTCGAGCATCGTATTCTAAAAGTTAAAGAATGGATTCCTTCTTTAAAAAAATTAGAAATTGATTGTGTTTTATTCAATCCTATTTTTCAATCGTATTCTCATGGTTATGATACCTGTGATTTCCATTTGATTGATTGTCGTTTAGGAACAAAAGAAGATATGCAAGATGTCATTCATTCACTTCATAATGAAGGAATAAAGGTTTGTTTTGATGGGGTCTTTAACCATGTCGGACGTGATTTCTTTGCGTTTAAGGATGTTTTGACTTATCGTGAAAATAGTTCCTATAAAGATTGGTTTTATATAGATTTTAATGGGAATAATTCTTATAACGATGGTCTATGGTATCAGGATTGGGAAGGTAATAACAACTTAGTAAAATTGAATCTACAAAATCCAGACTTAGTTTCTTATCTATTAAATGTAGTCGATGAATGGATGGATGAGTATCAAATCGATGGCATTCGCTTTGATGTTGCTTACTTATTGGATCATCAATTTCTAAGAACGATTCATTCGCATTGTAAAAATAAAAGAGCAGATTTCTTCTTGTTAGGAGAAACCTTGCACGGAGACTACAATGTTTGGATGAATGATGAAATGTTAGATGCTTGTACAAATTATGAATGTTATAAAGGCTTGTATTCAAGCTTTAATTCAAAAAATTTCTTTGAGATTCTTTATTCATTGAATCGTCAATTTGGACAAGATCCATGGTGCTTATATACCGGAAAAATGTTATTTAACTTTGTTGATAATCACGATGTCGTCCGAATTGCTTCTCAATTAGAAAAGAAGGAATATCTACCACTGATCTATACTATGTTGTTTACTATGCCAGGGATTCCTTGTATTTATTATGGTAGTGAATGGGGCATTGAAGGAGAAAAGAATTGGAATGATACGGATTTGCGTCCTGCGATTGATTCGATGCATTGGAATGAATTAACAGAACATATTCATCAATTGATTCAAATCAAGCATAAGGAAGAAAGCTTTCATAACGCCAATTATCAACAAATTGCTTTAACAAATACAGCCTGTATTTATCAAAGAAATGATTGTTTGGTTTGTATCAATCTTGATGACAAACCTTGTAGCTTCCAAATTGATCGAAATCAAACGATGATTGATCTTCTAAGTCAAAAGACAATTGAAGTGAATCATTCGATTACTTTAGATGCTTATACATCCTACATTCTAAAACAAAAAGCCAGATAATCTGGCTTTTTTAGTCTAATGATGTAAATAGGATATCGTTGTAATCTGGAATAGGCCAAGCATCCTTTGGCATATTGGCTTCAATGGTATCGGTTAATTGACGAATGGTCTCCATTAAAGGAAGCAATTCATCGGCTGCATAACGACTTGCAAGCTTTGCATCACTGAAGCTCTTTTCATTCATTTGATCTAAGTGTTCTAAATGCTCTTCTAATGAAGTTAATGGATTATTGATTTTCTTCATCATCTTAACTTCTAATGAAGTTGAAATACCTGCATTGGTCTTACTTTGAATGATATCAGCTAATTCTGCTTCATATTTGAAAACAGCTGGTAAAATTTGTTTACGTAAGATATAAGCCATTGTTTTTGATTCAATATGAATGACCTTATAATAATTCATCAACAAAATATTTTCACGAGCATGCAATTCACTTGCAGAATAAATATTATGTCTTTGGAATAATTCTAAATTTTTTGGATCGGTATAATGTACTAGGGCATCCGGAGCCTTTTTAAATTCAGATAAACCACGAGATAAAGCTTCGTTACGCCATTCATCGGAATAACCATTTCCTGAATATAAAATACGTTTGTGTTCCTTTAAAGTCTTTCGAATCAAACGAATAGTTGCTTCAGTTACATCCTCACTTGAAACACATTCTAATTCTGTTGCGAATTGAGTAAGCTCTTCGGCTACAATGGTATTTAAAATCGTATTTGGACAAGAAATATTGTCTTCACTTCCTAACATACGGAATTCAAATTTGTTTCCGGTAAATGCAAAAGGACTTGTACGATTTCGATCGGTCGTATCTTTTGCGATTAATGGTAGGCTTGATACACCCAATTCTAATTTGGTATTAAAATGATCAATATATTCTTTTCCTGATTCAATGGCTTCTAAAATTGCTGTTAGCTCTTCACCTAAATAAATCGATATAATGGCAGGAGGTGCCTCATCTGCGCCTAAACGATGGTCGTTGCCAGCTGAAGCAACACTTAAACGCAATAAATCCTGATATTCATCAACACCCTTAATAATAGCGGCTAAAACCGTTAAGAAACGAATGTTATCTTTTGGATTTTCACCTGGCTCTAAGATATTTTGTCCTTTATCGTCTGAGAAAGACCAATTATCGTGTTTTCCTGAACCATTTACACCTTCAAAAGGCTTTTCATGTAAAAGACAAACCAAGCCATGATGATGTGCAACCTTCTTTAAAACTTCCATTGTCAATTGATTTTGATCACAGGCAATATTTAAAGAAGAATAAATAGGGGCTAATTCAAATTGACAAGGAGCAACCTCTTTATGTTCTGTTTTTGCATAAACGCCTAACTCCCATAGCTCTTCATTGACTTCTTCCATGAATTTTTTGACACGTTCATTGATGTTTCCAAAATAATGATCATCCAATTCTTGTCCCTTTACAGGAGGACAACCAAATAGTGTTCGTCCTGTAACCACTAAATCTAGTCGTTGCTTATATTGGTTTTCATCAATTAAGAAATATTCTTGTTCTGGACCTACCGTCACATTAATTTTTTTGGTGTCATACCCTAAAATATTTAATAAACGTACAGCTGCAGCATTTAAAGCATCAATACTTCTTAATAAACCAGTTTTTTTATCTAGAGAAGATCCGTCAAAAGAACAGAAAAGGGTAGGGATATATAGCGTTTTATCTTTGACAAAGGCAAAACTAGTTGGATCCCATGCCGTATATCCTCTTGCTTCAAATGTCGCTCTTAATCCTCCACTTGGGAAGCTCGATGCATCGGGTTCTCCCTTAAACAATTCCTTTCCACGGAATTCACTAATGACCGAATTAGGACCCGTAGGATTGATAAATGCATCATGTTTTTCCGCTGTAATACCTGTCATTGGTTGAAACCAATGGGTAAAGTGCGTTGCGCCAAGATCGATTGCCCAATCCTTCATCGCATTGGCAACAATATCTGCAATTTCTCTTGGTAGCTCTTTTCCATTTTCCATCACATCAACCATAATCTTATAGGTTGAATGAGGAAGATACTTTTGCATTGTTGCGAGACTAAAAACTTTGCATCCAAAGTAATCATCAACTTTTTTCATTTTTCCATTTTCCTCCAAGTAAGAATATTCTAACATATTCAATTCATAAATAGAAACGAGGGCATAAAAAAATACTGCCCTAGGGACAGTATTCAATTTATTTACTTTGTTCTAAAGCGGCTTGAATAAATCCAATAAAAATTGGATGTGGACGATTCGGACGAGATTTGAATTCTGGATGATATTGTACACCCACAAAGAATGGATGATTTTCGGCTTCAATTGCTTCAACCAATTGTTGGTCTGGACTGGTACCCGCAATCATCATACCATTGTTTTCAAACTCACCTCGGAATTCGTTATTGAATTCGTAACGATGACGATGTCTTTCTTGACAACGATCTTGATTATATAGAGCATGCAATTTCGAATTTTGAGCTAATTGACAAGGGTAGGATCCTAAACGCATTGTACCACCCTTACGGATTTCATTGCTTTGATCTTCCATGAAATCGATAATTAAATGTTGACTCTTTTCATCAAATTCAAAGCTGTTTGCATCCTTATAACCTAAGACATTACGTGCAAATGAAATAGCAGCAACCTGCATTCCTAAACAAATTCCAAAATAAGGGATTTGTTTGTTGTAACAATAAATAGCGGTTTGAATCATACCTTCAATTCCACGATCACCAAAGCCACCAGGTAGAATCACACCATCAATTCCTTTAAAGACTTCATCTAAGTCTTGATTTTCTAATGCTTCTGAATCAATCCAATGAATCTTTACATTGGAATCATTCGCAAAGCCGGCATGATAAAGCGCTTCGGATACACTTAAATAGGCATCATGTAATTCAACATACTTACCAACTAAAGCGATATGAACGGTATGCTCTGGATTTTTAATGGATTGAACCATGCTTTTCCATTCTGTCAAATCCGGTTTTTTAATTTCACATTCGAGCTTTTTACAAACAATATCTGCTAAATGTTGTTCTTCTAACATAAGCGGTACTTCATATAAAGAGTCTAAGGTAATGTTTTCAATAACACTTTCTTGATCGACATTACAGAATAAGCTAATTTTATTTAGTACTGAGCTTGGAATTTTTTCATTACAACGTGTGATGATAATATCTGGATTAATTCCATAGGATCTTAATTCTTTCACACTATGTTGTGTTGGTTTTGATTTATATTCTTTACTTCCTTCTAAATAAGGAATATAAGTGACATGAATAAATAAACAATTACTACGACCAACTTCAAGTTGAATTTGACGAATCGACTCTAAGAAAGGTAAGCTTTCGATATCTCCTGTCGTACCACCTATTTCGGTAATCACAAAGTCCGCATTGGCATGTTTTCCAGCTTGATGTACAAAAGATTTTATTTCATTTGTGACATGAGGAATCACTTGAACTGTTTGTCCTAAATATTTTCCATCACGTTCTTTATTAATGACATTCCAATAAACCTTTCCAGTTGTTAAATTTGAATATTTATGTAGATTTTCATCAATAAATCTTTCATAATGTCCTAAATCCAAGTCTGCTTCTAGGCCATCATCGGTTACGAAAACTTCACCATGTTGTAAAGGGGACATCGTACCTGGATCGACATTAATATAGGGATCTAATTTTTGAGCAGTTACTTTATAACCTCTTGCTTTTAACAAACGTCCTAAACTGGCAGCGCTGATTCCTTTACCTAAACCGGATACAACTCCACCTGTTACAAAGATGTATTTTGTCATTTAATTCTCCTCCAATGCGACTATTTTATGCCGAATCAATTGAATTGTAAATAAAAAATGTAAAATATTTCATTGTGCTGAAATAAGGATTTTTTCACTCGAAATCACTTACATTCTCTGCATTTCTTGTATTTTGACATTATTGATGTAAAATTAAGAAAGAAAGGTGTGATTGACATGTTTCATGTACCAAAAGAGTATCGTAAAAAAGCCTCTTTTTATCAATATATTATTCTTTTTATTGCACTTGTTGTCGTACTCGTTTTTTATATCGATAAGATTGGATCCTTTTTCGCATGGATTTTATCCATTCTTTTTCCTTTTATATTAGGACTTGGATTGGCCTTTGTTTTTAATGTCTTTTCTAATAATTTTATGGCCATCATTCGAAAGGTCTGGCCCAATAAAAAAGAGACAAAAAGATTACGATTTTTCTGTAATTGTCTTTCTATTATTGTATTTATTTTAATTATTATTGCTTTTTTCTTAACAATCATCCCACAGCTTTTGTCTTCCATTGATCGTTTGGTCATTAATTTACCTTATTTGGCCTACCATCTAAAACAGATTGCTTTGGATTTGACTGCTTCCTCAAAGGACTTACATCGGATCGTAGAAAACATAGATTTAAAGTCAATCAATACCAATGTCTTATTTTCTTATTTAGAAAAATCATCAAAAATCATCTTTGGAAACAATACGATGATTGGACAAGTGAATTCTATTATTACAACAACGATTTCTTGGATTACTACCTTCTTTTTAAGCTTTGTTTTTTCTATTTTTGTTATCTTTAATAAAGAAAAGTTTGTCCAAGATTTGCATGATTTCTTTTATTCCTTTTTACCAAGTGAAGCGTATAAAAATATGAGTCATATTTATCATGTTTTTTGTCATACCTTTGCCAAATATATTGGTGGTACTTTAATCGAATGTTGCATTCTAGCAACCCTAGTAACGGTTGTTAGCTCTATTTTACATTTACCTTATTCTTTATTATGTGGCTTTGTGATTGGAATTGGTGCTTTAATTCCAATGTTTGGAGCCATCTGTGCAGCTTTTCTATGTACGTTATTAATATTAATTCAATCACCGACACAAGGCGTTACGTTTTTCATTATGTTTATCTGTATTCAACAAATTGAAGGAAACTTTATTTATCCCAATGTTGTTGGAAAATCGGTTGGACTTCCTTCCATGTATGTGATTGTTGCCATTACTGTTGGAGCAAGTATTGGCGGTGTTCTAGGAATGGTTGTCTTTATTCCTTTCTTTTCATCGATCTATCGTTTATTGCGAGAATACGAAAAGAAAAGAATGGCCAAGAAGGGTTTAATTGACATAAATGATGTCGATTAAGACAGTATGCTTTCTTTAAATAAAGGAGGCATACAAAATGAATGTAGAAAGAAGAATTGCATTATCATTATTAAATGCAGTATGGAATGAAGATTTACAAGGTGTTAAGGATGCATTGGATATGGGAGCAGATCCAAGCTGGATTTTTAACGGGTATCCTATTTTGCTTCATGCTGTATGTACAAAAAATAAAAAAATTGTCAATTGCTTAATCAACGCAGGAGCTCTTCAAACACAGGAAGCTTTAGGCTTTGCTTTAGAAAAGGGAATTGGAGAGATGATTCCTTATTTGGCTTATCGTGGAATTGTTCCAAAACATTTTCAAGCAAAGAAAGGCTTTGGTGATTTTCCTCAGCGTTTTGCTTATTAATAGATAGGAGGTTTGGCAATGTGTTCTACATTGCCATTTTTTATGAATCGCACAAGTTTATGTATTCGAATGTTACAAATTTTAAAGGCCCGTTCTTCAAAACGACGGCCAATGAACGCTAATGAATTAGCAAATGAATTAGAAACGAATCCTCGCAATATTCGTGAATATAAAAAAGAACTGATTGTAGCCGGCTATAACATTCAAGAAATCAAAGGACGTTATGGTGGGTATTACTTAGATGAACAATGTTTATTTCCAAATATTCGTTTAAGTAAAGAAGAGGAACTGGCCCTGAGAGAAGGCTTTGCCTTTTTAAAAAATACAAACTTTGATAAAAAGGATGAATTTGGAAAGGCGATCGATAAGGCCTTAAATACTTCAAAGGATATTCATACGGTCTTTCCAATCTTTATTGATGAATTAAATATGCAGCTATCGCAAAATGAAAGAGAAATGATTCAATGTGCAAAAGAGGCTATCGAACAGAGACGTTGTTTAGACTTAAGTTATCAATCAAAAAATAAAGTAAAGGTTGAAAATTATCTAGTCGATCCGTATGAATTAATTTATTATCATAATCAATATTATATGGTGGGCTTTAATCATACCCGAAGGGATTATCGAATGTATCGCTTTTCCTCTGAACGTATGAAAAAATGCGATTTGACCCAACAATCCTTTTTACGTGACAATACCTTTCGAATCGAACATTATATTGGAAAAAATTCATTAATTAAGGCAAGCTATACGCGTATAAGTGTATCGGTTAATGATTGTGTTTTACGTCCTTTTAGAGAAGTGAATTGGGGAATCGATTTTCGTGAAGATCAAGAAAATACCTATTCTTTTTTAGTAGAGGACTTGTATACCTTTTATCGTCAAATTTTCTCATTTGGTAAAGATGTAACGATTCTTTCACCACAAAATATTGTTGAAGAATATCAAAACCAATTGCTTTCAACTTTGCGAAATTATGGTATATAACGTATGATTTGTTAGGTGAAAGATATGATACATGTTAGTGATTTATTACAATATGAAAAATGTCCAGATTTAGTTTGGAATCGAAATCATTATCCTATTCCTTTTGAAAGCTTGTTCCATATGGATTTACCATATCATAAGCTGTGGATGAAGTATTTGGATATTGAAAATGCCATCAGTGGAAAAACAGGGGATGATAATCAAAGGTCATTATCTCTTTTACAAGAAAATGATGTATTGGTTCAGGGGCGTTTTTCTTATAAAGATTGCCGGACGAGAATTCCGGTCTTAAAGAAAATTGAAAATGGGTACATAGCTATTTATCCTTATTTAAATGCCTTTCCAAAAGAAAAAGAAGCCCGTTTAATGAAGATAAATACGATGATTTTAGAAAAGCTTGGTATCTCGATTACAGAAAATCGTATACTTTATTTGAATAAAGATTATATACGAAAAGATGCCTTGGATTTAAATGAATTGTTTCTATTATCGGATAAATTACATAATCGAAGGAATCATTTAAATCTAACGATACAAGAATGTATGGATAAAGAGGAAATTGACTTAGATGATTTAATTGAAAAAACGAAAGAGGTTCAGACTAGTGATATCAAAATACCTTGTCAAAGAAGTAAAAAATGTACTTCACCTCGACGTTGTATGTACTATACAACTTGTTTTGATGAAAGTAAGGAAGCCGATGATTCTGTATTGTTTTTAACCACGAGCTCAAATAAATTAAAAGCGTATGAAAAGGGGATTGTTCATTTAAAGGATTTACCAATTTCAGAAATGGAAGGCTTTCGTTTACAATATGCTCAATATATGGCAAGTAAAAACAATGGCTTTTTTATGGATTATTGTGCTGTCCATGCTTGGCTTTCTCAAATTCAATATCCAATTTCTTATTTAGATTTTGAATGGGATACCTTTGCGATTCCACCTTATCGAGGATTAAAGCCCTTTGATGTGATTTGTTTTCAATATAGTCTACATATTGAAACGAAAGATGGAAAGCTTTCTCATACCGATTTTTTTGATTATGGCGATTGTCGAGAAGGCTTTATTCAATCTCTTATTCAGTCTGTTCCAAAGGAAGGTTCGATTCTTGTCTATAATATGGAAGGGGCCGAAAAGCTTCGTTTAAAGCAATTGAGTGAACAATTTCCACAATATAAAGAAAATTTAAAACAAATCTATGATCGAATGATTGATCTATCAAAGCCCTTTGAATGTGGTTTATTTTATGACAATCGAATGCGTGGGCATTATTCACTAAAAAATGTCATGCCTGTTTTTACCGATGATTATTCTTATTATGATTTATCCATTAATGATGGCCTGCAGGCGGTGAAAGCCTATCGAATATTTGAAAATGCGGATGAAGAACAAAGAAATCATTTAAGAAATAACATTCGCTTATATTGTAAAATGGATACCTTTGCAGAATATATTGTTTATCATGGTCTTTTGAAATTAGACCAGGAGGAATTAAAATGCCAAATATAATTACACATGTTTTATTCGCAAGAGAATTAGAAGAAAAGTTAAATGAAGATCTTAGACAAAGGATTCAACACAATCCATCTCTTTATGAGATTGGCTGTAATGGACCGGATTTCTTGTATTTTCATGGTGTAACACCAAGCAATCTAAAAAAGAAAAGTAAAGTGCGTACCTTAGGGAAATATTGTCATCGAAAGGAAGTCAATGCCTTTTTTAAATCGTGTTTGAATGTGATTCGTCAAGAAAAAGATGAAGAAATCAAAGCAGATGAAATTTCTTACGTCATTGGGCTACTTTCTCATTGGGCCCTAGATTCAATTACGCATCCATATATTTTTTATCGAACAGGCTCTGGAAATTCAGTTTCAACCTTTCGACACCATAAAATTGAATCCATTTTAGATGCAATTATATTAAAGGTAAAGGAAGATAAAACAATTAAAGATTTTAAAGCGTACGAAATTTGTCAAGTTGATATTCACGATGTAAAATCCATTGCTCGCCTTTATGTAAAAGGGGCCAAGCGAGTTTATGATTTAGAAATAAAACCTCACCAGATTTTAGAGGCATTAAACGATTGGGAACTAGTGCAAAAAGCTTTATATGATCAAAATGGAACTAAGTTAAAAGGCTTTCAAAAAATTGAAGAACTGTTGAAATTGAATGGCTTGATTTCAGCTATGATTATTCCAGATAGTCCAAATGATCCATGTGATGTATGTAATCTATTACATAAGGAATGGAATCATCCATGCGATATCAATTTAAAATCGTCGGCAAGCTTTTTTGATTTGTATGATCAAGCGCTTCTAGAAGCTGAAAAGGCAATTTGTTTATTTATGGATTGTATTGATGATGTTGAGAAGGAAAATGCGTTTTTGACTTTTATTAATAATCGAAATTATACGAAGGGTTTAAGTGATAATCCGCCAATGTTGTATTTTGATAAAGAATTGGAAAGCAACGGTGAAATGTTATTAAAGGAACAAAGATAATTTTTACTTTTGATAGAGATTATAGTTAGCCGTGACTAAACGATACCTAATTTGTATAATTATAGAAGGATAGGTGATTAAAATGTATAAGATTCTTGAAAAAGAGGTATTAAATCCTACAGTCACCAAAATAGTAGTTGAAGCTCCTTTTGTTGCAAAAAGAGCAAAAGCAGGTCAATTTATTATTTTAAGAGTGAATGAGGATAGTGAAAGAATTCCTTTCACAATTGAAGATTCAGATCCTGAAAAGGGGACCGTTTCTGTTATTTTCCAAGTTGTTGGAGGTATGACTGAGCTTTTAAATGCGAAAGAAGCTGGGGATGAAATTCATGACTTCGTTGGGCCATTAGGTAAACCAAGTGAAATTGATGGAAATAAAAAGGTTTGTATTATTGGTGGTGGTGTTGGTTGTGCCATTGCATATCCAACGGCTAAAGCATTTAAGGATGCTGGAGCTGATGTTACTACCATCGTTGGATTTAGAAACAAAGATCTTGTTATCCTTCAAAAAGAATTTGAACAAGCAAGCAATCATTATTATTTAATGAGTGATGATGGATCTTGTGGAGAAAAAGGGCTTGTCACCAATAAATTAGAGGAATTGGTTTTAGCCGGTGAAAAATTTGATGAAGTTGTTGCGATTGGACCATTGATCATGATGAAATTTGTTTGTCTAACAACGAAAAAATATGATATTCCAACAACTGTATCCATGAATCCAATCATGGTTGATGGAACAGGTATGTGTGGTTGTTGCCGTTTAACTGTTGGAAATGAAATGAAGTTTGCGTGTGTTGATGGACCAGATTTTGATGGACATTTAGTTGATTTTGATGAAGCCATGTCAAGAAATCGTACCTATGCAGATTTTGAAAAACATGCTCGTGAGAAATCATGTAACTTGTTGAAAAAGGAGGTAGCCTAATGCAAGCAAATATGGATCCTAAAAAAACGGCTATGCCTGTACAAGACCCAGATGTACGTCGTCAAAATTTTGAAGAAGTAGCAATTGGCTACACTGAAGAAGATGCAATTTACGAAGCACAACGTTGTTTACATTGTAAGCATCAACCATGTGTCAGTGGTTGTCCTGTAAATATTCATATTCCTGATTTTATCGAACATGTAAAAACAGGTGATTTTGAAGAAGCATATAAAGTGATTTCTTTAACCTCTTCTTTACCAGCTGTATGTGGTCGTGTATGTCCACAAGAGAGTCAATGTGAAAAGAATTGTGTTCGTGGTATTAAGCATGAACCAGTTGGAATTGGACGCTTGGAACGATTTGTAGCGGATTATCATAGAGAACATAGTGAAGAAAAACCAGAAAAACCACAAAGTAATGGCCATAAGGTTGCGATTGTTGGAGCTGGTCCTAGTGGATTAACCTGTGCTGGTGATTTAGCTAAAAAAGGGTATGAAGTAACCATTTTTGAAGCTTTACATGAAGCTGGTGGTGTATTAATGTATGGAATTCCTGAATTCCGTTTACCAAAGGCAATTGTAAGAAAAGAAATTCAAAACTTAAAAGATCTAGGTGTTGAAATTATTCCTAACTTTGTCGTAGGACGTTCGGATACGATTGATGCTTTAATGGAAGAAGATGGATTTGAGGCTGTCTTTGTAGGATCTGGTGCTGGACTTCCTCGTTTTATGAATTTACCTGGCGAAAACTTAAAGGGTGTCTTTAGTGCGAATGAATTCTTAACTCGTATTAATTTAATGAAGGCTTACAAAGAAGATAGCAATACGCCAATCTATCATCCAAAAAAATGTGTTGTAGTTGGTGGTGGAAATGTTGCGATGGACGCAGCTCGTTGTGCAAGACGTTTAGGAGCTGAAGTTCATATTGTCTATCGTCGTAGTATGGAAGAGCTTCCTGCTCGTAAAGAAGAAGTTGAACATGCACAAGAAGAAGGCATTATCTTTGATTTATTAAATAATCCAGTTAAGGTAATTGGGAATGACGAAGGTTGGATTTCTCATGTTGAATGCATCAAAATGGAATTAGGAGAACCGGATGAATCTGGACGTAGAAGACCAGTTGAAATTAAAGGTAGTGAATTCCAAATTGAAGCAGACTGTATGATCATGGCCATTGGAACAAGTCCAAATCCATTAATTCGCTCAACCACTTCTGGTTTAGAAGCCAATCGAAGAGGATGTTTAGTTGTTGATGAAAAAGAAATGACAACGAAAAAAGGTGTTTATGCCGGTGGTGATGCTGTAACAGGTGCTGCTACTGTCATCAGTGCAATGGGTGCCGGTAAAAAAGCTGCAGCTTCCATTGATGAATATTTAAGTAAATAAGCATTTTTAAGGAAACTATTGATTTGGTTTCCTTTTTTTGTGAAATATCAATGAAAGTGTTTACAATTTTATAAAAAAGGTGTACTATAAATTCGGATAAAGTATGAGATCAGGCTCAATCTCAAAAACTCACATACAACACATCCTTCCTTAAAGTATGTGAGAGTATTTATTCATATCGATTCCTTTCGATATAGTAAAAGGTGCTTTTAGCACCTTTTACTTTTTTTTATACCAAATTGTTTGTCCTATTAAAGACAAATAAGCAAAAAGAGTTTATAATAAAAAAGCCGAAAGTATGTCCAAAGT
>CAVKAP010000013.1:0-28106 GCA_963654445.1 Segatella copri | reverse complement strand
ACCATGTATGCAGGCTATGGTTGTTTTTTCGACTTGTTCTTGTCGTAGAGCGAATGTTCGCCAAACGCTCTAATTTTATAGTTTTTACGTCATGAGAAATTGCGGTTTCGACAATATCATGACTTAATTTATGGTCGATATCCTTCATGATGCGCTGTTCTTTGTTATTGATATGTTCTACGGCATCCAGATGCTTGTCTTTTTGAAGCTTCTTACGGAGATGTTTATAATGCCTACGTATATATTTATTTTTACGACCGTTGCCATAGAACTTAACACTGCCATCAGATATATACGATACTGCAGGACACTTAATACCAAGGTCAACACCCATGACGTTGCCATCATTACTAGTGTATTCGGGTTCGACAACTTTATATACAATTTGAGCAACTATTTTATCGCCTTTGTAGACGATACGCATGGTTCCGAGTTTGGCACTCGCGAATAGCTGCTTTTGTTTATCTGTCATCGAAGTATATACCGCTATTCGTTTTGATTTCCCGTTAATCAGAACAGGAAATTCAATACAATCATCTTTAATCTTAAAGTTCTGATTGTTGATATAACAGCACGGCCTTTTGAGAACAGGAACCGTAGGCTCTTTCACTACGGTATTAGATTTCTGTTTTGCAAGCTTCGCTTTCTTAGCAGAAGCCTTACGACAGGCTTTATTGTACTTGTTGACGATAGATTTAGCGTCTCGGATACATTGATTTGTCAAAGCGGATGGAAGGTTGGCATCAACATTAGCAGTTGTGTACTTACTGATAGATGTGCCATTTGTAGCGGTGCAGACAAGACTGTTAACCGTGCTTATGTACTCATTCATAGCCATGACAACAAGAGTCTTTTGTTCTCTCGTCATATAAAGTTTTACTGTTTCTGATAACTGCATATTTGACACCTACACGTTTTTCTGGTTCTCAATGTATTGTTTGATTACTGCAAGTGGAGCACCGCCGACCGTGCTTACAAAGTAGTTGTTTGTCCATAAAGTTGGGAGCCTTGATTTAAGCCAAGGAAATTCTGTCCTTAGAATTCTAGAGGAATACCCTTTGATTTGCTTAACAGCTTTATGTATTCCAAACTGCGGATCCACTTCTATAAGCAGATGAACATGGTCAGGCATAATTTCCATTTCGATGATTTCGACATTTAATGAACTACAAGTTTCTTTGATTAATTCCTTTAAGCGAATATCGACACCGTCTATTAAAACGGAACGCCGATACTTAGGACACCACACTACATGATATTTACAGGAATAAACAATATTGTGATTAGATTTATATTTCATACACACATTATATCACTATAACCTATCTAATGTAAGAAAAGGATAGACATCTTTTAGCAAAATAATGTATATATAGATTGCCTTATATCCCCATGGCTGAAGCAAGGGGCTTTACGGCAACATTCGGTAAAAAAATCTTTAATTGCACTCATTCCGATTTTCCCTGAGACTAAACAAGAAAAAATGGTCATCGCAATAGTCATTAAAACAATCATTGAGAACCTTAATACAAAGACCTTTAATTGTTCTTGATCAGATTATTTGCATACTTTCGAAACAATTTTTCTAGATGTCGGTGTACAAATCAACAAATCCCAGCAATAAATTCTAACGGTAATCTCTTTAGAGCAATCATTCAATTGACAGTACGAAATGAATGATCTCTTCCATCAAGATTAAGGGATGCCATCACATAGATCATAATCAAACTCATAATAAAAAAACACCCTGTCTTAGACAAGATGTTTTTATACCTGTTATTCACCAGTATGCATAACGTAGTTTACTTTACTTGTAGCACCTTCTGGTTTACCTGCAAAGTTATCGTTTTCTTCCGTTAATTCTTTAATGGCATTGAATACGTCTGTTAATGTAGTTACTTCAGATTCAGTTAAGTTTGCCATTTCTTGTAATGGTTGCATAGCTTGTGAATTGAATTGACATTGTCCAGAATACAATTGAGAAGCCCCATCATTTAATTGTGTAAAGGCACTATCTAATTGTTCTAAACCATCAGCCATTGAATTAACCGTTGAGCTTTGTTCAGCCAATTGTGCTGTACCACTACTAATTTGGCTAGCACCTGTATTTAAAGCTAAGCTATTTGAAGATAATTTCTTACTTCCTTCTACGACTTGATCAATTCCAGCTTTTGAAGAAGTTTGAAGTTGGCTTAAGCCAGCATTTAATTTTTGAACACCACCTAATAGACTTGTTGATCCTTCATACAATTGACTCGATGCACTCTTAAGCTTCGTCATCATTTCTTTGTAGTTTGTTGATGTATCAATTTCCTTAATCATTTCTGACATCGCATTGACTTGTTTTAAAGACGTATTTACATCAGTTTTTAAATCACCCATTGTCTTTTCAGCTGCACTCATTTTTGATTGCATGCTAGTTAAGGCAGTGCCTAATTTCTTTAAAGTTCCTTGAATGGCTTGTGCATCTTGAATAACTGCACTTGAGTCAAGATCAGTCATTGTTTTCAAATCATCCACTGAAATATGTGAAATCGTTGAGACTGCAGGAATTTGAGGTGCACTTCCTAATGCACTTAAAGCTTGTTCAATCGCTGCTTTTTCATCCTCTGGTGCTGCTGCTTCAGCTGCTTGTAAAGAAGATTGCGCTTGAGAATATGCACTATTGATATTGCTTTGAGCTGTACTTACTGTTGAATTAATTTGACCATTAATTTCATCAATTTGATTATTTATTGCATTTACTTTATCTTGTAATTCCGCATTCTTACTGCTGATTTCTGTATTTTTTGAATTAATTTCTTTATTTAAGCTTGCTACATCTGTTGCAAGTTGAGTGATTTGGTTCGATAAGGTTTGATCCTTTTCTAAAGCTTCTAAGGTTTGTTGCGCTTCTTCTAAAGAAGATGCTAAGCCTTCTAATTTTGTTGTATCGGTATCCAATGTTTTTGACATACCCTCTAAGGTTGTCTTAGCTTGTGCTAATTTTGATTGAAGATCATCCAATTGACTCTCATCAATACTATCGGTTTGACTCTTTAATTGAGCAAGACCTTGATTTAATTGAGTAGCACCGGTCAATAAGTTTGTTTGTCCACCAGAAACACCCGCTTGTACTTGATCAATTCCATCATTGATTCCAGTTAATTTTTCAGAGCCTGTAGCTAATAAATCCACACCATCCGTATAAGTCTTTACACCTTGTGCCATAGTTTGTGCACCATTATTTAATTGCGTAAAGGCACTTGCTAATGTACGAACACTACCACTTGCACTCGTTAAAGGGGAAGCTTGTGTCTTTAATTGCGTTGTACCATCATACAATTCTTTTGCTCCATCCTCTAATTGATTTGCAGCATCTACGATTTGATTGACACTACTTGCTAAATCAGGAATATTTCCAACTTCAAGTAAATCATTTAAATCAAAGTCACTTGACATACCAATCATTAAGGTTCCAGCATCAAAATCTTCTACATCGGCTTCGATGACACAATCATCAGAAGCTTGAATCTTTTCAGTTAATTGAGATAAACCAGCTGAATCTAAGGTATCAGCTAAACCTGGAACGGACGCAAAAGCTAAGATTTGTTTCGAACCATCATTGATGATTTTTCCAGTTGAACAAGTTACATTTGAATAATTTCCATTATCCAATTGTAAAATACCACCAGCTAAATAACCTGGATGAACACGAACACCAGAAGAAGTTACACTTGAAATCGTATTATTGAAATGAACATTGATCTTCATATGTCCACTTTTACCCTTCATTTCACTTGCAGAATATTCTTGACCATCCATGTAGTAAGTAATTGCTACTTGAATTGGTAATTCTTTTGTAGAATCCCCTTGATAGTAAACATCATTTCCACTGGCATTCCATGTATAGGTATTTCCATTCTTTTGTACCTTATCATTGGTTTTTGTGTTTTCTACATTCGTTAAATTCAATTCTTCTTGAATGTTGTGAATTCCATTTCCATCATGTAACCAACTAGAAACAATCGTATTTGAAACCGTTCCATCATCATTTAAGGTTGCATAAACGGTTTCCGTTTTAGAAATATCTTGTGGATTTGATACTTCTGCACTTTGCGCAAAGGCAGGTGCACTAAATAGGCTCAATGACATCGTAGCGCTTAGAATACAAGCACCTACGGCTTTAATTGTTTGAGGATTTACTCCTTGTTTATTCATCTTCATCGGTAATCATTCCTTTCTCGACCGTTGCGATTGGCCAATTCTTGGTCGTTTTTTCAATAAATTTATGGAATACCAATAATAAGGCTGGTAAGACAACTAAGATACATACCACACTTACCAAGGCTCCACGGGCTAATAAAATACAAATACTCTTTAATAAATCCATTTTTGCGATAAAGCTTACACCAATACATGCCGCAAAGAAGGATAAACCACTAGTTATGATTGATGTACTTGTATGCTTGATTGCTGATCCAATTGCATGTTTACAATGCTTTCCTTTTTCCAATTCTTCTCTAAAACGAGAGGTTAACAGAATCGCATAATCGACAGTAGCTCCCAATTGAATGGTTCCAATAACGATTGGTGCAATAAATGGTAATACGGTTCCTGTAAAATATGGAATACCCATATTGATATTAATAGCGAATTCAATGGTTGCTACTAAAATAATTGGAATTGCTATCGACTTAAAGGTAATCGCAATAATCACAAAGATTAATAGAATCGATACGAAATTGACCATTTTAAAGTCGGTTTGACAGGTATGAATTAAGTCTTCCGTCAACTTACCTTCGCCACCAATAACAGCATTCTTATCATATTTATGGATGATCTTATCCATTTTATCCAATTGATCATTTAATTTATCTTTAGCTGCTCCATAGTCACTATTGACTACAATTAAGCGACGTCCATTGTTATTTAAGATTTCTTTAATCGCACTCGGTTCAAAGCTTGATGGAATATTTGATCCAATCGCTGTTTCATACGATAAGATATTATGAATACCATCTAATTCTTCAATGGAATTACACATTTCTTTAATATCTTTGATTGAAACTTCATCACTAATCAATACGAAGTTTGTTGTTGTCATTTTAAATTTTGATTTCAATTGGTTGGTTCCTTGCACACTATTGAAGGATTGTGGCATATTTGAAATCAAATCATAATATACATTGGTATTGTTATTTGCATAAACCATTGGAATAAATGCAATTAAGAATACCGCTAAAATTGCTTTATGATGATTAATGATCTTAGTTGGCACCTTCTTTAAAGGACGAATCAATACCTTATGTTTTTTCTTCTCTATTTGTTTATCAAAAATCATTAATAAACTAGGAAGAATAAAGATTGTACTTAATACCCCTAAGACAACACCCTTTGCCATGACAAGTCCAATATCTTTTCCTAAGGTTAAAGACATCGCACATAAAGCCATAAATCCAGCAATCGTTGTGATCGAGCTTGATGAAATCGATACAAAGGTTTGTTGAATTGCAAGAGACATAGCTTCTTCATTGTCATGTCCACGCATCTTCTCTTCTTGATAACGATGCAATAAGAAGATGGAATAGTCCATCGTAACAGCTAATTGTAAGACCATTGCCAATGCTTGGGTAATATAAGAAATCTGTCCAAAGATAATATTGGTACCAAAGTTATATGCGATTGGGAATCCAATTCCAAGCATAAAGACAAATGGAGCAAAGTTGCTTTCCAAACCAAACCACAATACAAATAATACTAAGATAATTGCGATAACACTAAAGACAGGCATATCTGAATTAATCATGTCTTTGGTATCTTCACTTAAGGCTGACATACCAGCTAAGAAGCATTTCTTTCCTGCAACCTTTTTAATATTTGAAATGGCTGTCATGGTTCGATCTGATGCAGTTCCTTCTTTAAAGGTAATGATCATCATCGTTGAACCATCATCCGAATACAGCATACTGCGTACATCTTTAGGTAATGCTTCCTTCGGAATTGTGATTGGCAAGACATCATCTCGCCAATATACTTTTTCGACACCGTCTATTTTCTTTACTTCCTTTTTCAAATTAGCGACATCTTTATCCTTCATGTTATTGACAACTAAGAAATCTACACTTGATAGATTGAAATCATCACCTAGGATTTCTTGTGCCTTCATAGATTCAGCACTTTCTGGTAAATAAGACAATAAATCATAATTGATTCCTGTACCTATAAAACCAAAAAAGCTTGGGATTAATAATAGAATCGCTAAAATAAGGATTTTGTTACGGTATTTAACGATAAAATTTGATATTTTTTCCATACATCCTCACCTCAACGTAAACGAGTATAGTTCCATATTGACTAAGAGTCAATTATTTTTGGAGCTTTTTAGACAATTTTGATGAAATAACCAAAAAAATTGACCACGAGTTCAGTTTTGTCTATAATAGCCTTGAAAAGAGGTGGAACAAATGAAATCGAAAATACTCGAAAATAAGAAGATAAAAGAAAATAAATTATTAAGTGCCGCCTTTGAATTATTCACAAACAATGATTTTCACACTGTAACCATCAGTGATATCGCTAAAAAAGCAGAGGTGGCCAAAGGGACCTTTTATCTCTACTTTAAAGATAAATATCAAATTCGTGATATTTTGATTTCGAGAGAAAGTCGACGTATTTTTTTGCATGCCCAAAAGAAATTGGAAGAAAACGATATTCGTAACTTTGAAGATGCCATTATTTATTTAATTAATCAAATCTTAATTGATCTTGAATCCAATAAGATGGTCTTATCTTTTATTAAGAAGAATCTTTCTTGGGGAATTTTTTCTGACTATGTCCGAAAAAGCTATGAGAGTGATGAGCTTCACATTCGTAAGAATTTTGCTGAAATGGCTGAAGCCAATGGCTATCACTATGAAAATAGTGATGTTGTCTTATTTATGATTTTAGATTTTGTCGGAAGCTCTTGTTATGGAAGCATCATTAATGATGACCCTTTACCAATCAATGAATTTAAGGTTTATTTATTCGATGCAATCCGCGCTATTTTAAAATCTCAAAGCAAAGAAGAAAAAAAATAAAATTTTTTTAAAAAAACACTTGCACACCCCTTTATCTCGTGGTATTATTATTGAGCGTTAAGGGTAACGCAAACGCCTCAATAGCTCAGTTGGTAGAGCATCCGGCTGTTAACCGGCAGGTCACAAGTTCGAGTCTTGTTTGAGGCGCCATTTTTATAAGTAACACTCTGTAAAGAGTGTTTTTTTATTTTGCTTAAAATTTCATTCTGTTCTCAATCTGTTTATTTTTATAACTTTTATTAATTTATTATCGTTTGTTGATAATTTGTTATTTACATTCGTTTTCTTCTATGCTATAAAATAAGTGAAAAGAGATGCGAGGTAAAACTTATGAAACGCAAACTAGTGATTTACTTTACCGGAATTCTTGCATTAGCGATTGGATCGAATTTATTTTTAAATGCTGCCTTAGGTGTTGCGCCAGTTTGTTCATTAGCACTCACCTTTACCTTCCTACTTCCAGGTAGCTATGCTTTTTATAATTTTATTGTGAATTCATTTTGTGTCATCTTAGAATGTATTTTATTAAAACGGTTCACAAAAGCAGAAGCGGTTCAATTGGGCATTACCTTTATTTACGCTTACGCTATTAAATTTACAGGACTCTTTCTTACAGGCATTCAGCCTACAAGCTTACTCGAACAAATCTTACTTGCATGCTTTGCCTGCTTCGTTATGGCCCTTGGTGTGAACTTAACCGTACAATCTCATGTAACGGTTATGCCATATGAAGGCTTTATGAAAGCACTATCCGAAAAAACAAAGATGACCTTTGGAACTCTTCGTGTAATCGTTGATGTTGTATGTACATTAACTTCTATTTTTTTATCTCTTTGCTTACTACATAATATTCAATCCGTTGGTCTTGGAACAGTCATTGCTTCCTTCTTAACCGGTGTCATTGTTAATTTGGATGCAAAGCTTTTAAACAAACGAATTGAACGATTCATTTTCAAACCTAAACAAGCTTTAAATGCTCAATAAGAATAAAAGGATCCACACCTTGTTGGTGTGGATTTTTTACATTGTCTCTTTTTCTATTTGTTTTTTTAACACAGGGATATCATCCTTTAGCACATCTATAAACATTTTCACATGGATTTCAGAATAGCCGTGAATAGCTCTATTTCTTAGCTTAATCACATTATCGACTTGTGATGAACAAGTAAAATAAAACGCTGTATTTTCTTCTTTCATTCGCATACAACCTTCAGCAAGCTGAACAATCAACATTAAACAAGCATTGTAGGGTAATGGATCTTTAGCAATCTCAAAATAGTCTTGGTCATATCTCTCACAAATATCTTGTAGTTCACAAATAATTTCATCCATTTTCTTTAAGTCATCAACATATTTCATCTGATTCCCTCCTTCTAAAAATCCCATCTTTGGATGGGACTTTTAATGCTTCTATTATTCTACACGAGACATAGCTTCTTTGTAGTCACTTTGTTCGGTAAAGACTTCATTCTTATATGGATTCTTTTTATTCGCAATCGATTTTTTAAGAATATATCCAAAGGCTACCACATTAATTGCAATGGATAGAACGGAAATAAAGCCTTGTACGCTTGCTGTTCCTAAAATAGGATGACTTCCAGCTGCTGTTGCTGCTGCAATGGTTCCTTTCTGATAAAGAACAGGTACAACAGAGAATACCGATCCGTCTTGGAACATTGGGAAGACTTGGGCAAACATACACCAAATTGCTAGGGTATTAGCTCTATTTTGAATCCATCCGCCCTTATTCCATAAGAAGTTGGCAAATGTTGGTGCGAGTAATAAAGCCATTCCACAATACCAGGCATGCGTTGGCAAATTTAAATAGGTATATTGGAAATTCCAAACATCATACGCTAAGATATAAACCCATGTCATATCTGGCCACAGCATATCCTTTTGATTCTTGGATGTATAAATATGCCACCAACCAGTCATACAGAAAATGTTAATTAGTCCAGCAATTCCATTGAGGACATTCCACCATCCTCCATATAACCAAACACCTTCTGATGAATACCACCATCCACCAGCTAAATTTCCAGCACGAATCGCACTTTCAAAATCTGAAGCAACCGCAATCAAAATATTAATCGCAACAATCACAAAAGGAAAGGCTTTAAACCAATGCGCTTTCCCAAGCTTGCCCCATTTGTATTTAATGATCATGAAGCCTATACAGCCTGTAGCTGCTGCATATAATTTCGCATAATGGAACCAGGAATTCATATGGACATAGGTATCATTATGTAATGCCCATTCACTTCCTTTGGCAACACCCACATAAATCGAAATAAAATAAATACTTAAACCAGCCAATACAACACCAAATATGCCAATGCCACCCCATTTTGTACGTGCAATTTCATTGGCAAGAATTAGACCGACAAAAACAAGAAGCCACCCAAGAAGCTGCCATCCTGCATTTGATCCATAAATTTGAAATAACATAAATGCCTCCTATATTTCCTCTATCTTTATCATATGCCTTTGTGAAAGAATTATCAAACGCTGAGTATAGAACTTTCTTCATGACCAAAAAAAAGCCAATTTCTTGGCTTTTGTAATTATAAATTTAATTCTTTCTTTCGGAATATACGGTGGCATACCCCATAGGCTAATAGGAAATATAGAACAATAAGAATGAAGCTTAAGAAATCAAAGTTACTTGTTAAGATCTGTGCTTGGAATTTACTCAAGGAAGTAGACAACAAGTAATCCGATAAATGTAAGACTCGAACATACTTCAAATTAAATAAGAAGTTTAATGCATTGTAGCCTTGTTTTGTTGACAAGATTAAGAAGACCAAGCCTCCCAATGCTGAATTTTGAAGCAAGAAGGTAATAATCATCGCAAATCCTGCATAAGCTTGAATGCTTAACCATATCATGAAAACCAATACCATTAAATCTCCAACTTGATAAGCCTTTAAAGGCGCACCAGTAATAGCTCCAATAATCAATTCAGAAACCGTAAAAATTAGAATATCAACAATAGTTAAAAAAGCTAAATCTAAGTATTTTGTAAAGATAACATGACGACGTTTAATACCCATCGCAATTGCGGTTTGCATAGTCTTTGCTTTAATATCTGAGGCAAAGACATAGATGAATTCAATCAGTCCTAGAACAACGACTAATACAGGTTTATAGCCCTCAAGCATATTCATAAAGGTAACGGAATTCCATTGTTCTCCCTTCATGGCTGTTCGAACCAACAACCAGTCCAATACAATAAAGACAAGAAGAGTAATAAGGATTCTTGGTTTTCTTAAGAAAATTCTTTTACGATTGGCTTTCCAAAAATTAATCATACTTATTCCTCCCCACCTTTGGCATTTAATAAACCAAAATAGTAATCTTCCAAGCTCATTGTTTCCATTTGTTCACCTATAATTTTAATACCAGCTTGAGCTAAAGCTGCTTTGGCTTTTTCTACATCTTCAACCTGTAAACGTACGGATTTATGATCACTAATTAAATCATCGCTCGTAATCGTTTTTAACATTTCTCCGTCCTTTAACATTCCAAAGGTATGGGCTGTATGTTGAAGCTCACCTAGAATATGACTTGAAATAATAACCGTCATGCCATAATCCTTGTTTAATTTTTGAACTAAGGTACGAATATCTGCAATTCCTTGTGGATCCAAACCATTGGTTGGTTCATCTAAAATCAAGATTTCAGGAGATCCCATGATTGCATTGGCAATTCCTAAACGTTGTTTCATACCTAAGGAATAGTTTTTATAAGGACCTTTGGCTTTATCTAAACCAACGATTTTTAAAACGCGTTCAATTTCCTTTTTGTCCTTGATTCCTTTCATCATACGGAAGTATTCAAGATTTTGTTTCGCATTCATATAAGGGAAGAAGTTCCCTCCAATTAGAAAGCCGATTTTTTTACGACCTTCGGCTAGCGTATCCCCTTGATCTCCAATATGCATTTTTCCTTTTTGGTAAGTAGATAGACCTAGTAAGACTTTAAAGATTGTCGTCTTACCAGCTCCATTCTTTCCAACCAAACCAAAGATATCACCTTTTTTTACATCTAAATTGACATTTCGTAAAACCTGGTGTTTTCCATAGCTTTTTTCAATATTTTCTAAATGTATAACTGACTGTTTCATATTCTTCCCTTTCTACCAAACATTAATCCGCTTGTTCTCTGCTAAATACATTCCATCTCCTTTTTGAATCTGGAAGGTATCCATAAATTCATCAAATTGTTGAACTGTAACATTTGTACGCAAGAAGGCCAATGGATGTGAATCGTTCATATATTGTTGTTCTTGTCCAAAGGTACACTTAATCTTCCAAACGGATGCAAAACTACGGAAGTAATCTTTATAATCAAAGTTATCTCGACTTTTCGCAAGCTCTAAAGTACATTTCATACCACCCATATCCGCAATGGCTTCATCTTGAATTTTTTCTCCATAGCTATCCAAGGTATCCGCTGCACCTAATGCATCATAGTATTTTATTAATTTATCTGCACGTTTTTGGAAATTTTCACGATCCTTATCTGTCCACCAATTCTTCTTATAACCATCTTTATCATATTGAGAACCGGATGTATCAAAGCCATGGCTAATTTCATGACCAACAATCATTCCAATACCACCTAAATTATGCTCATATGTTCCATTGGAATCATAAATATCGTCACTAGCAACAATGGCAGGAATAATGTTAATTGAGTTATCCAAAGGATTATAGAAGGCATTAACCGTTCTTAAATTCATTTCTGAAGTATCAAATTGCGTTGTATCAATAGCTTGGTTAACACCACTTGATAAATCTTGTGAATTGAAATTCACTACAGATTGATAGGCATCTACTAAGGTTCCATTCGTATCAATATTTAATGCACCGTAATCTTTTTGATTTTCAGCATATAAAACACGACAAGTCATATTATCCAATTTTTCAATGGCTTTCTGACGTGTTTTCTCAGATAACCAGGTTTCACTCTTTAGCATTTTTCGATAATAAGAAATCATATCATTGACCATTTGTTCAAGCTTTTCTTTATCGTCTGCTTTAACATAACGAGCAATATATACTTCATCTAAAACATCAGAAATCAAAGCATTTTCAGCATCTAATGTTTCTTGATTGATTTTATCTTGTCCTGTTGCATCTTTATCAATATCACTTGGACTGGTAACCTGTCTACGTTCTTGACTAATTTCATAGGCTTCACGATCTAAGTATGGAAGCAAATTATTTACCGTTTTGGCAATCAAGAAGGACTTCATTTTTTCTAAATTGTTTTCATTATAAATTGATCCTAGCTGCGTTAAATATTTTTCTTCATTTACAGAGAACTTTTTTGAGTCCTTTAATTGATAAGAAGATAAAATTTCTTCAATTGGAAAATTTCCACAAATCTTTTCAATATCCTTTAAATCGTATTTTTCATTTAAATATTTTGCGACATATTGTTCTAAATCCTTTTGTTCTGCTTGCGTACTGTGTTCACTTGCAAGTTTTGATTCAAATTGATAGCTTTGTCGAAGAATTTTCTTAATATCTGATTTCGAATAGCCTAATTTTCCTAAGACATAATTCATAGCCTTCCGGTTATTGTACTTACAGTCATAGAAAGTCGATCCAACCTTTGAATAATATTCACTCTGCCCAATCAACCAATTTTGGGTTGGTGCAATCCAAACGGAATTTTGATTTCTTGAGAAAAAAGGAGATTCTACATCTAAATCAATAAATGATTCTACTGCATTTGGATTGGTATTGGTTAAATAATAAGTCAATTCATCCATGGATTGAATATTCGCAATTGCTTCAATGCTTTGACGAGCTGGTTCAACACCCTGCGCATTTCGAGTATCCCAATCCTGTAATAAGCTTGCAAGATTGCTTGTGATTCCTTGTACATGGTCATATTGTTCTTGACTCATGGTGCTTGGTGTAACTTGCTCATCCGATTGATACAACATCTCAATGCTTTGTTTTTTTACAACCTTTTCAGCATCACCGAAGGTGCTTTCATTAGACATATCATCATCCGAAACAACCTTTGGCATTTTTGTCTTTAAAATCCATTTCTTATTCACAGCCGTATGGAAGTCATCCTTTTCACTGACTTTAACCGATTTGTTTACAGCTCCTACGATGTCTGAATCAATCCATTTGGAATGATTGGAAATGGTTTTTCCAGGTTTTACGTCATTGCCCGCTTCATAAAGTGAATCCATTGAACAACCCGTCAATAAGCTCACTACAATCATGATTGTGACGAAAATACTTAATTTCTTTTTCATGCTTTTTCCCTTTCTAGCTTAACGCATTCGATTCCTTTTAGGTTACGATATGAACACTCACAGATTTTGCTAAATCTTTAATGTTTCGTGTTTGTATCCAAATTTTACCATGCCCGCTAAATTCATTTACGATTCCTTCCCCTGTCATAAAACCAAAGGTTCCACTCGCAATTTTAATTTTATATTCCAGTGAGCGATCCCATGCTACGACATGTTCATTATCAATCACAATCGGATTGTCCGGTGTGACCTCTAATTCAATTAGATCCCCAAAGGCATTGACCAAAAGATCTCCCGTCCCTTCAGTTTCCATCACAAAGAGTCCACCGGTTCCCGCAAAGAGTGCTTTTCCCACGTCTTGTTTTTTAATCACATAGGAAACACTTTCATCACTGGCTAAAAAAGCACCAGAATTTAAACGATATTGTTTATTTTCATCGACCTTCAAACAAATGATCTTTCCTGGAATCGCTGGTGCAATCCCAATTTGACCATTGTCCTTTTCCCCTTTTGCGTAAGTCATAAATACACTTTCGCCACTTGCTAAAGAACGTCCAGTCGCACGAATCAGACCACCAATTCCCTTTGTTTTACTATTTGTTTTTCCTTCAATTTTTACATTTTGAAGATAAACCATCGCACCTCGTTCAATCTTTACTTCTTCATTTTGATTTAAAGTAATTTGAACAATTGGATTGTCGGAATCTCCAATCAATTGATGTTTCATAATCGCTATCCTCTCTTCATTGATTAACTGCTCTTATCATACCTTAAAAAATATGTTTGTCAATATATTTTTATCGATTTACGATAATTTTACAATAAAAAGAAGATGGAATCGTTTCCATCTCCTAGTATATCATATAAGATTTCACATGTAGTTTTTCTTTTACATATTCAACATGCTCTTTGCTCGGAGGATCAATGCCCTCTAAGGGATAGACTAGCCCTAATTGCTCCCACTTATATTTCCCTAAGGTATGATAAGGCAAAACATCCACTCTTTGAATATTGTCCAATGATTGAATAAATGCATCCAATTGTTCAAGCTCTTGATTGGAATCATTGATGGATGGAATGGTCACATGACGAATCCATACAGGCTTTTTTATATCCGACAAATAGCGTGCAAAAGCTAAAATATTTTGATTGCTGTGACCAGTTAAGATTTTATGCTTTTGATCATCGATTTGTTTTAAATCCAATAAAACCAAATCACAAAGCTTCATCAGCTCTTCAAGCTTTGAATAAAAGGGTTCTTTCGTTGTAAAAGGCTGACCACAGGTATCTAATGTAGTATGAATTCCTTCTTTTTTTGCCAAACGAAAAAGCTCAATCAAAAAATCAATTTGAAGTAAGGGCTCTCCTCCACTGACGGTAATCCCACCATTTTTTTTCCAATAGGATTTATATCGCAAAGCCTTTTTTAAAACCTCACTGGCTTGCTGATTGCCTTGCTTAAGCTTCCAAGTATCGGCATTATGACAAAATTGACAACGCATTTGACAGCCTTGCATAAAAATAACATATCGAACACCTGGTCCATCGACTGAACCAAAGGTTTCTATTGAATGAATGGCACCAAGCATATTTATTTCCTCCTCTGAAAGAAAGAGCCTAATTATAGGCTCTCATGACATGTACGACTAATAACATCTAATTGTTGTTCACGTGTTAAATCAATGAACTTAACTGCATAACCAGAAACACGAATCGTAAAGTTTGCGTATTCTTCTTTTTCTGGATGTTCCATCGCATCCTTTAATTTTTCAACACCAAATACATTGACATTTAAGTGATGTGCACCTTGATCAAAGTAACCATCTAAGACATTAACTAAATTGTCAATTCTTTCTTGTTCACTATGTCCAAGTGCATCTGGATTAATAGTTTGCGTATTACTAATACCATCTAAGGCATATTCATAAGGTAATTTTGCGACAGAGTTTAATGAAGCCAATAAACCATTTTGTTCTGCACCATAAGATGGGTTAGCTCCTGGTGATAATGGTTCTCCTGCTTTTCTTCCATCTGGTAATGAACCCGTTGCTTTTCCATAAACAACATTGGAAGTAATCGTTAAGATTGAAGTTGTTGGTTCACTATCACGATAAGTATGATGTTTTTCAATCTTCTTCATGAAGGTCTTTAATAACCATACCGCAATATCATCTGCACGTTGGTCATCGTTTCCATAACGAGGGAAGTCTCCTTCCACTTCATAATCAACGACTAAACCATCTTCATCACGAATCGTTTTCACCTTTGCGTATTTAATGGCACTCAAAGAGTCAACCACATGAGAGAAGCCAGCAATACCAGTCGCAAAGGTACGACGTACATTGGTATCAATCAAAGCCATTTGGCTTGCTTCATAATAATATTTATCATGCATATATTGAATCAAGTTCAATACATTCACATATAAACCAGATAACCAATCCATCATGATGTCATATTTATGCATAACTTCATCATAATCTAAATACTCGCTTGTGATTGCTTGATATTCAGGACCAACCTGCGTTTTGGTCTTTTCATCCACACCACCATTGATCGCATACAATAAACATTTAGCTAAGTTGGCACGGGCTCCAAAGAATTGCATTTCCTTTCCGGTTTGCGTTGCACTGACACAACAGCATACGGCATAATCATCACCCCATACTGGACGCATCACATCATCATTTTCATATTGAATGCTGCTGGTATCAATCGAAATCTTTGATGAATATTTCTTGAAGGCTTCTGGTAAACGGCTTGAATACAATACAGTTAAGTTTGGTTCAGGGCTTGGTCCCATATTTTCTAAGGTATGTAAGAAACGGAAACAAGTTTTTGTAACCATACTTCTTCCATCCATACCTAAACCTGCTACATCTAAGGTAGCCCATACTGGATCTCCAGAGAATAATTGGTTATAGCTTGGAATACGCGCAAATTTAACCATACGGAATTTCATAGTCATATGGTCAACCATTTCTTGAATTTCGCTTTCGGTATATACACCATTTTCTAAGTCACGTTGGAAATAGATATCTAAGAAGGTTGAAATACGACCAACACTCATTGCTGCACCATTTTGTGTTTTAATGGCAGCTAAATATGCAAAATACAACCATTGAACCGCTTCCTTTGAATCCTTTGCAGGAACACTGATATCATAGCCATAATCAGCCGCCATAACCTTCATATCCTTCAAGGCTTTGATTTGATCTGCTAATTCTTCACGTTGACGAATGACATCATCGGTCATGGTTCCATCGCCACAATATTCAAAATCCTTTTGTTTTTCTTCAATTAAATAGTCAATTCCATATAGAGCTACACGACGATAATCTCCTACGATACGTCCACGACCATAAGTATCTGGAAGCCCAGTAATAATTTTATTACGACGACATAAACGCATTTCTGGTGTATAAGCACTGAATACTGCATCATTGTGGGTTTTATGATATTTTGTAAAAATTTCATGAATTTTTTCACTTGGATGATAACCATAGGTTTCACAAGCTTCTTCACTCATACGAATACCACCATAAGGCATAAAGGCACGTTTTAGAGGTTTATCCGTTTGTAAACCAACGATTTTCTCTAAATCTTTATCTAAATAAGCAGCCTTATAAGCCGTAATACTTGAAACGACTTCCGTTTCCATATCTAAGACACCGTTTTTTGCACGTTCTTCTTTTTGAAGCTTTTGAAGCTCAGCCCATAATTTGTTGGTTGCTTCTGTAGGTTCAGCTAAGAAGCTTTCATCCCCATCATATGGAGTATAGTTGTTCTGAATGAAATCACGAACATCTACTTCGTCTTTCCATTTTTGTCCTTTAAATCCTTGCCATTGTTCTTTCATGTTTTCCTCCTTACATGTCAAAGATAGTAGTTAGCTATAGCTAACAACCCATATTCTTAAAGTACACTATTTATGTTCATTCGTCAATCAATTCACAATCGAAAATTTTCATATTATATATCGAAAAAATTGAAATTTTAATCATAAAAAAACCGACAGCCTGAACAAATACTTTGCCCAGACGGTCGGCGATTATCTACTCATACTCCATGTGGTTATTTCCACTTCCGTCAGTAATATAAGTGCTTACATAGTAACAGAAGTCTTTTTCTAAATCAATAGCGATTTCTTTCATTTAATAGGGCTTCATCCTTCTTACTTGCCTTATAACGTCTTCCTTTTCCAATAAAAGGCGCTAAGAAAATAAGAATTGGATAAATTTCTAAACGTCCAATTAACATCGCAATCGATAGAACAATTTTTGATAAGTAACTAAAAGCATGAAAGCTTCCAAAGGGTCCTACCATAGAAAAGCCTGGCCCAATATTACTTAAACAAGCGAAACAAGCTGATATGGTCGTTTCTAAATCAAAGCCATCCAAAGCGATAATGAACATAACAGCCCCGGCAATCAAAATATAACAGCCAAAAAAGCTCATGATTTGATCAACGACACGATTATCTACAGCCTTTCCATCAAAACGAATTAATTCTACTTTATTGGGATGAACAGTTCTTAGAATATCTGATTTTACTTTTCGAATAATAATCATCATTCGACTTACCTTGACACCACCACCTGTACTACCTGCACAGGCACCTAAAACCATTAAAAGAAGTAGAATCATTTTAGAAAAGGTTGGCCATAAATCAAAGTTACAAGAAGAATACCCGGTTGTCGTGATAATACTTGAAACCTGGAAGAAGGCTAATCGGAAAGCATGTAAGAAGCCATCATGAACACTTGGCAATATATTGATGGCAATCATCAAGCTTGAAAGTAAAACAACCCCTACATAGGCTTTGACCTCTTCCATACGGAAGGCTTCCTTCCAATCACGAATCAAACAGAAGAAATAAAAGTTAAAGTTGATTCCGAATAAGGCCATAAAAATACCAATGATCCATTCATAATAGGCACTTCCATATTGTCCAATTCCTTTGTTGGTAATACTAAAACCACCGGTTCCAGCAGAACCAAAGGTATTACACAAAGAATCAAACAAAGGCATTTTACCTAAACACAATAAAATGATTTCAATAAGGGTCAATCCCATATAAATCAAATACAAAATCATAGCACTTTGTCTAAGACGAGGAACCAATTTTCCAATAACGGGTCCTGGGGATTCTGCACGAAGGATATGCATGGAACGATCATTGGACTTTGGTAAGATAGCCAGTACAAAAACTAAGATTCCCATACCACCAATCCAATGGGTAAAGCTTCGCCAAAATAACATACATTTTGGTAAGGATTCAACCTCGGTTAGAATACTTGAACCCGTCGTAGTAAAGCCAGAGACCGTTTCAAAAAAAGCATCGACATAATCCGGAATAGCTCCCGATAAAAAGAAAGGTAAGGCGCCCACTAAGGATAAAACAACCCAGCATAAGCCAACGGCCATCATGCCATCACGGGCAAAATACATCGCATGCGCAACCTTTAAGCGAGATAAGGGCAAACCACAAATGATACATCCAATGATTACCCAAACAAAAGCGATAATTTTTTCATGATAAATGAGTCCACAAAGCAATGGAAACAACAAAAGTACAGCTAAAACCAATAAAACATTACCTATAACGTTTCCAATCACATACCAATTTAGTTTTCTGAACTCTTTTCTAAACCAATACATCATTAATATCCCTCAACTTTGGAATGCTACTAACTACAACAACGGTATCTCCTTCGTAAATAATTGATTCACCGTTGGCAATTGAGATTCGTCCATTATGACTGATATAACCTATAATAATTCCTTTTTGAAATTTAAGGTGCTTTAAAGGAATGCCAATAAATTGACAATTGTGTCGAACTCTAAACTCAAGTGCTTCGACCTTTCCATCCACCAGCTTCATCAAGGATTCTACATTTGAGCCTTGAGCATTTCCCATGGCACGCACATATCGACAAATACGATTGGCCGTTGATAATTTAGGCGTTACCGCATTGGCAATATCAAAGCGTTCTAATAAGAAATCTAAGGAAACTCGATTGATTTTTGGCATGACGCGTTGCACATTTTTACTGGATGCAAAAATAGAAGCTATCAAGTTTTCTTCATCATTATCAGTTAATGCGACAAAGGCATCCATACAATCAATATTTTCACTCATTAAAAATTCTTGATCGGTTCCATCGCCCCAAATAACATTTGCCTGAGGAAAGCGTAAGGCCAATTGACGACATTTTTCTTCATTCTTTTCAATGATCTTCACACGAACGCCCATTGGAAGAAGCATGGCTGTTAGATAATAGGTGATTCGTCCTCCACCTATAATCATAATTTCATGACAGTCATAATATTCACTAACGCCTGCCGCAATCAAAAATTTCTCTAGGTTTTGTGTCGTGGCGATTACTGAGATTCGATCCCCTTGGCGAAGTACAAAGTTTCCATTTGGGATAATAACCTCTTCTCCTCTTAAAACCGAACAAATTAAGATTTGTCCTTGATGTCTTGTCGCAATTCTACTAATTGGCTTTTCAATCATGGAATTGCCTTTTTTAATCACTATTTCAGCAATTTCAACACGTCCCTTCGCAAATGTTGAAACACGAACATGATTCGAAAAATGAATCGAACGAACAATTTCACGAGCACAAGCTCGCTCTGGATTGACACTTAAGCTCAATCCTAAGTCTTCTTCGAGCATGGCCATGGAACTCATATATTCGGGATTTCGAACCCGCGCAATAGTATTTTTGACGCCCATTTTTTTAGCCAATAGACAAGAAATAATATTGACCTCATCGGTTCCTGTGACCGCAATCAATAAATCCGCTTCTTCGGTATTGGCTTCCTTTAGGGTATCCACATTAGCACCATTACCTTCGATTGCTAAAACATCTAATTGATTATTGACTCGATCTAAAGCCGACGGACGATTATCAATGACGGCTATATCATGCCCTTCCGCTTCTAATTGGGTCGCAAGTGCATAACCGACTTTTCCACCGCCTACAACTGTAATTCGCATATATTTCCTCCACGAAAAAATCCCTTGGATTCTAACTTTTTAGTTCATTGTACCACTCTATGCTTAAATTGAATAGTCTACAAGCTCCACATAAAAAGTAGGGAATGACTTCCCTACATTTCATAAACATGAATTCGATTAATGGCCTTTTCTAAAGCCAGACTTGCTCGTTTCATGTTGGTATTCATATCTTTCTTTTCTAGCCGTTGCCGAGCTCTTTCATACGCTGCTTTTGCTCTTTGAATATCAATTTCATTTTTTCCTTCAATGGCATCGCATAAGATCAAACAATCGTCTTGTTGAAACTTTAAAAAGCCACCAGCCAAGGCATAAATTTTTTTATTGTCCGCAATCAAAGGGCAAGCCTCTAAAGCTGCAAACACTGGCGTATGATTCGGTAAAAGTGTCATTTCCCCTTCTACCGTCTTAAAATGTACACTCGTTACAGAATCCTCTAAGTATATACCACGAGGTGTAACGACTTTGATATGAATCATTTTATTCACCAGCCATTTCTTTGGCTTTTTCTACCGCTTGTTCAACTGTTCCAACCATCATAAAGGCTTGTTCTGGTAATTCATCAAATTCACCACTTAAAATTCTTTCAAAGCTTTCGATTGTATCCTCTAAAGAAACATATTGTCCTTTAATTCCTGAGAACACTTCCGCTACATTGAAAGGCTGTGATAAAAAGTTACGAACACGACGAGCTCGATTGACGATTTTCTTATCTTCATCACTTAATTCATCCATACCTAAAATGGCAATAATATCTTGAAGCTCTTTATAGCGTTGAAGAATATTTTGAACACCACGTGCTACATCATAATGACGTTGTCCTACTACAAGTGGATCTAAAATACGGCTACTTGATTCCAATGGATCAACGGCTGGATAAATTCCTAAGGCAGCTATACTACGATCCAATACGACTCTTGCATCCAAATGGGTAAAAGCGGTTGCAGGGGCTGGATCGGTTAGGTCATCCGCTGGTACATAAACCGCTTGAACGGATGTAATCGAACCTTCTTTGGTTGAAGTGATACGCTCTTGAAGCTGTCCCATTTCAGTAGCTAAAGTTGGTTGATACCCGGCTGCACTTGGGATACGACCCAATAAGGCACTAACTTCTGAACCTGCTTGTGTAAAACGGAAAATATTGTCTATAAAGAGTAAGACATCTTGGTGCTCTTGATCACGGAAATTTTCCGCAATGGTTAGCCCAGTCAGTCCTACACGCATACGAGCACCTGGGGATTCATTCATTTGCCCATAAACCAAGACAGTCTTATCTAAGACACCACTTTCCTTCATTTCATTATACATGTCGTTTCCTTCACGGGTTCTTTCACCAACACCAACAACCACGGATTTTCCACCATGTTCGGTTGCGATATTGTGAATCAACTCTTGAATTAAAACGGTTTTTCCAACACCGGCTCCACCAAATAAACCAATTTTTCCACCCTTCATATAAGGTGTTAATAAGTCAATGACTTTAATTCCTGTTTCTAAGGGTTCACTTTTGGTGGATTGTTCATCAAAGGCTGGTGCCTTACGATGAATGGGATGGTATTCCACATCTTTTTCTAATGGCCCCAATCCATCAATTGGTCGTCCTAACACATTAAACATACGTCCAAGGACTTCATTTCCAACGGGTGCCATAATAGGTTTTTGCGTATCAATGGCATCCAGGCCACGTACTAAGCCATCGGTTGAGCCCATTGAAATACAACGAACTTGATCTGCTCCAATTCCTTGGGCTACCTCTAATACTAAAGGCTCTTGTCCTGGACAAGGCACTTCAATTGCTGTTAATAAATCAGGTAAACAATCTTCAGAAAAAGCAACATCGACCACTGGTCCAATAATTTGCACGATTTTTCCAATATTCTGACTCATTCTACCCTCCTATTCTAAATCTATTTTTTTAAATTCTAATTTTTTTATGTTAAGGCATTTGCTCCACCGACAATATCGATAATTTCATTCGTGATGGCTGATTGTCTTGCTTGATTGTAGGCTAACAACAATTCATCACGCAATTCATCCGCATTGTCTGTTGCAGCTTCCATTGCCATACGTCGACTGGCTTGTTCACTGGTCTTGCTTTCAAGATAACGCGCATAGATCAATGATTTTATAGCCATTGGAAGAATGATTTCAAGCATTTCTTCCTGACTCGGCTCATAATCGGTCATTTGTTTTGAATTTGAAGATTCCTCTATCTTCTTTCCCTTTTTCGAAACCGGTAAAATCGTTTCAAAGGTTGGAATATAGGTTAGGGTATTTTTAAAATGTGTATACAATACAACGATTTTAGAAAAAGTCCCCTTTTCATATTCATACAAAGCATTCGTAATGGAAGCCGATAAGGTTTCATAGGCCGTATCGTGATTTAAATCAATGATGGATTCTTTTGCATCCATTCCTCGAGCTTTGGCCCATGTACAGCCCTTCGATCCGACCATAATGACTTGATCATCCTTTGTCATCTTTTCTTGTAAAAGACGAAGCACATTCGCATTATACGAGCCACATAAACCCATATCACTGGTAAAGACAAAATATAAACAAGAGCCTTCATCCTTTGAAGACAAATAAATGGATGAAGAGTCGGTTGATTGAATCGCAAAATCTAAGCATTCTTCTAGACCATTGGCATATTCACGGTTTTCTTCCATATGCCGTCTTTGTTTGGTCAGCTCCGTACTTGCGATTAATTGCATAACACGCGTAATCTTTTCCGTGGATTCGACCGATCGAATTCGATTCTTAATCGCTTGTCTACTTTCGGCCATTGTCGCTACCCTCAGATAACGCAAAAATCTCTGCGTAAGCATCCAATGCACTCGTAATTGATGTTTCTAGGTCTTCATCAAGTCGCATAGCTTTTTCAATCTGATCAATAATCAAAGGATATTCACGACTGACATATTGTAAAAAGCCTTCTTGATAGGCTTGAATTTGATACAGTTCAATAGAATCGAGATAGCCATGTTGAGCCGCATAGAGAACAAGTACCTGTTGAGCAACGGTCATTGGTGAATATTGTTTTTGAACCAATAGATGCTCCAATCGTGCTCCATGATCCAAAATCTTTTTTGTGTTTGGATCTAAATCCGAACCAAAACGAGCAAAGGCTTCCATTTCATGATATTGTGCTAAATCTAATTTCAAGGATCCAGAAACCTGTTTCATGGCTTTGGTTTGTGCAGCACTTCCAACACGACTAACACTTAAACCACTATCAACTGCTGGACGAATCCCACTATTAAACATATCCGTATTCAAGAAAATTTGTCCATCGGTAATTGAAATGACATTGGTTGGAATATAAGCGGAAATATCTCCCGCTTGGGTTTCAATAATTGGTAAAGCCGTTAAAGAGCCATTTCCATAATCCTCATTCAAACGCGCTGCTCTTTCCAATAAACGCGAATGCAAATAGAAGACATCTCCTGGGAAAGCTTCACGTCCTGGAGGACGACGAAGAAGTAAGGATAAGGTACGATAGGCTACCGCATGCTTCGATAAATCATCATAAACAATGAGCACATCTTCCCCATTTTCCATCCATTCCTCTCCCATAGCACAACCAGCATAAGGAGCTAAATATTGTAAGGGTGCCGAATCCGATGCGGTTGCGACAACAACGGTTGTATACTTCATTGCACCAGCTTGTTTCAGCTTTTCAACAATTTGGGCAACCGTACTCGCTTTTTGTCCAATCGCAACATAGATACATTTCACACCCGTATCCTTTTGATTTAAAATTGTATCAATGGCAATCGCCGTCTTTCCTGTTTGGCGATCCCCAATAATTAATTCACGTTGTCCTCGACCAATTGGAATCATAGAATCAATGACTTTTAAACCAGTTTGTAAAGGAACCGATACACTTTTTCGCGTAATAACACCAGGCGCTACACGTTCGGTAGGTCGTGTTTTCTTTGCATCAATGGCACCTTGCCCATCAATGGCCTGTCCTAGGGCATTAACAACACGTCCAAGGAGTTCATCTCCAACTGGAACTTCAACAATATGCCCTGTTCGCTTGACCGAGTCTCCTTCTTTAATATCGGGATTCTCTCCAAGTAATACAACTCCCACGTTTTCTTCTTCCAGGTTCATGACCATGCCATACACATCATGTGGAAAAAGAAGCAATTCACTCATCATCGCATTACGAAGACCATAAACCATCGCAATTCCATCTCCGATGCTGATGACGGTTCCACTTTCTGTCATTTCTAGATCTTGGTCGATATTTTGAATTTGGGCTTTGATCAACTTACTGATCTCTGCTGGATTTAAACTCATAGTATCACCTCTAGCTTTTCTTAATTCTTTCTTTCATTGAGTCTGCTTTTGAAAGAATGGTGTTATCAAGAACAAACTCACTTGTTTGTACACGCAATCCAGCAATCAAGGCTGGATTTACTTTATTATTCAATTGTATTGTTTTATGTAATTTTTTTGCCAACACTGCTTTTAATTGTTCAATTTGACCCTCATCCAAAGCACAAGCGGATTCAACCTCTACCCATTCAATCGCATGCGCTTCATTGTATATTTTCATATACGCTTGATAGATTTCAGGAAGAAAGCCAGCTACATCATGTAAATTACACACATAAAGAAAACGAAGTAAAAGTGTTGGAATGGATTCTTTTAAAAGAGCATCCATCCTTTCATTCTTTTCTTCTCTTTTAATTTTTGGATGACGTAAAAGCTGGACCCATTCTGGATTCTGTTCCCAGATTAAAGCTAAGTCCTTTAAAGTCGAACCCATGCTTTCATCTTCCTTATTTTCCTTTGCGATTTCAAATAGAGCTTGCGCATAAGGGCGAACGTCTACCATTGTGAATCTCCTACTTCAGCAATGAATTCATCCACAAATTGTCTTTGCGTTTGATCATCCATTTCTTTTTTCACAAGCTTTTTCGCTGCTTCAATTGCTACATCTCCAATAGCACTTTTCAATTCCGCTTCAGCCTTTAGACGATCTCGTTCAATATCCTCTTGCGCTTTTTCCTTTAGACGATTGGCTTCATTTTCAGCCTGCGCTAAAATTTCTTGTTTCTGCTCATTGGCTGAATTTCGCGCTGTTTCGATGATTTGATGCGCATCCTGTCCAGCATGCTTCATCTTTTCATCATATTGACTTTTCATCTCTTGTGCTTGCGCTTTAATTGCTGCTGATGCATCAATATTTTCTTGAATCAAGGCTTGACGCTTTTCAATCAAAGCAATGATCTTATTCCAAAAAAAGTGCTTCGCAAACAAAATAATCAATGCGGTCGAAACAAGCACCATGATGACATCTTGAAGATTTATACGCAGATAGTTGTCAATATTAAAACTAATATCCATATCAACACTCCCGCATGACTATGCTTTTAAGAAAATTAATAAAATTGCGATAACCAAGGCATAAATCCCGGTTGTTTCGGCTAAGGCAATACCTAATACCATAGTCGATTGAATTTTGGATTGTGCATCTGGATTTCTACCAACGGCTTCGGCACCACGACTTGCGGCAATCCCTTGTCCAATTCCTGGACCTAAACCAGCAATCATTGCAATTCCGGCTCCTAAACAAGCCATTCCTTTAACAAAATATTCATTCATACCATAGACCTCCTACTCTTGTTCTGGTACAACCTGTTGTCCTAAATAAAAAGACCCCAATGTCCAGAATATATATGATTGAATTAAACCCGAAAATATATCAAAGTACATATGCAAAAATGGTGTTGCGACATATCCTAAAATACCCCATGGCATTGTCGCTTTCATTAATGTATAAACCAACATTGTGATAATAAATCCGGCAAGCATGTTTCCAAATAAACGCATAGTTAAAGAAATAACCGGCGCAATTTCACCAACAATATTAATTGGAAACATAACAGTAAATGGTTCACACCATTCCTTTAGACGTCCAACAATTCCAGCGCGTTTAATTGCTTGAAACTGTACCGTCAGAAAAATACATAAAGCCAGCGTTCCATTAAAGCTGACATTTGAGGTTGGATTTTGAAGTCCAACTAGACCAATTAAATTACTTGCCAACATCATAAAAATCATCGTGCCAAAGATATGCATATAATCAAAGGCTTTTTCTTGAAGATTTCCTTCTGTGACATATAAAGTTAAATTGACCATTTCTTCTGAAAGATAGACGATTCCAGTTGGTTTTTTTGCGGGATCCGCTTTTTCAATCTTTTTTCCGGCCCAATAGAAAAAAATCGCAAAAAGGATACACAGTCCAAACCATACTAGAATTGATTGTTGGATTTCCAAATCAAATTGTCCAAAATGTAGGACTAAGCTACTCGCTTGTTCACCCATGAAAATCCTTCCTTTCCATTGTATATAGGAATATTGCCGATTTGTGAATCATATAGCCAACAAGTACCGCTACAATCGATACCTTAAGATAGGCCAATCCAATAAAAGCCAAGGCATAAAAGCTATAACGAAAGAGATATCCCTTCGTCCCTTTGGCTTTCCCATTTTCCATTGTAAGGGATTCCACCATCGAATAAATCATGCCATAGCCAATCATTCCAATTAATGATCCACACCATATTCCGATAAAAACCTTCCGTCCTAATAATAGCATTATCGGCAAAGAAATAAGAATAGTTAAAAAAAGGGTCCTGCCTAAAATAGCTCGACTAACTTGTCTTTTTTCACTCATTTCGTTCCAAAAATACGATCCCCTGCATCACCGAGTCCTGGAACAATATATCCATTCTCATTCAAATGATCATCTAATGCAGCTAAATAAATATCAACATCTGGGTGGGCCTTTTCAACCGCCTTTACTCCTTCTGGTGAGCCAACCAGACATACCAAACGAATGGATTGAGCCCCTTGTTTTTTGGTCATATCAATTGCAGCAACACTCGATCCACCAGTAGCTAACATGGGATCTACGATAATGACCTCAGCTTCACTAAAATTTTTCGGATACTTTTCAAAATAAGGGATTGGTTGTAGGGTCTTCTCATCTCGATACATTCCAATATGGGCCACTTGTGCGGTTGGAATTAAATCCATGATGCCATTTACCATACCTAATCCGGCTCTTAAAATAGGGACAATCACAATTTTCTTGGCCAATTCATAGCCTTTGGTTTGCGTAATTGGGGTTTGAATTTCAATTTCATTCAAAGGAAGATTACGTGCCATCTCGTAAACCATAAGACTTCCAATTTCATCGAGGTTTTGGCGAAAATCCTTTGTTCCTGTTTCCTTTTTTCGCATAATGGTTAATTTATGACGAATCAAAGGATGATCAACTACTTTTAACATAAAAAACTCCTTCTCGTTTATTCTAAAACATGGTTTGTTTAATTTCAAATCACTTTTCTTAAAAATGTAAGTGCTAACAAAAAACGCCAAGTGCTTTTACTTGACGTTAATCGTTATTATGAATGGTTAATACTTCAAATTGTTTCGCTGCTCTTTTATTGATTGAATGAAGCGGTAGATCCTTTTTATGAAAGCATTGATTTAAGGTCTCTAATGCCAATTCTGGATGATTGGCTTCTTCGGATAAGTGAGCCAAAACGATTTCCTTGGTTTTACTATTCACCAATTGACAAAGATTATTTGAAGCATCTTCATTATTTAAATGACCACTATCCCCTAATATTCTTTGTTTTAAAAACATGGGACGATTGGTCTTCATTAATTGTGCAATATCATGATTACTTTCAAAGACATAATAATCCGC